>CAJOFI010000122.1 GCA_905233595.1 uncultured Oscillospiraceae bacterium
CTTGACGAAGTATTTGCCGCCCTCCTTGATAAGCTCGGTGCGCATGATGTTCATCTTCGGCGCGCCGATGAACTCCGCGACGAAGAGGTTCTTCGGCATCTCGAAGACCTCCGTCGGGGTTCCGACCTGCTGGATGAAGCCGTCCTTCATGATGACGATGCGGTCGCCCAGGGTCATGGCCTCGGTCTGGTCATGGGTGACGTAGATGAAGGTGGTGTCGAGCTTCTGCCGCAGGAGGATGATCTCGGCGCGCATCTGGTTTCTGAGCTTCGCGTCAAGGTTGCTCAGCGGCTCGTCCATCAAAAAGACCTTGGAGTTTCTCACCATCGCGCGGCCGATGGCGACGCGCTGGCGCTGGCCGCCGGAGAGGGCGCGCGGCTTGCGCATCAGATAATCGGTGATGCCGAGGATCTCGGCGGCGTTGGTGACCTTCTCGAAGATCACGTCCTCCGGCACCTTCTGGAGCCTGAGGGAGAAGGCGATGTTGTCATAGACGGACATGTGCGGGTAGAGCGCGTAGTTCTGGAACACCATCGCGATGCCGCGATCCTTGGGCTGAAGATCGTTCACGACCTCGCCGTCGATCTCCACGGTGCCGCCGGAGATCTCCTCCAGACCCGCGATCATGCGCAGGGTGGTGGACTTGCCGCAGCCGGAGGGGCCGACGAAGACGATGAATTCCTTGTCCTTGATATCCAGATCAAAGTCGTGCACGGCGACGACCTTGTTGTCATATACCTTTTTGACTTTCGTCAGTTTTACACTTGCCATACTGTTATCTCCTTTTCTGAGTGAATCGTGAATAGAGAATAGTGAAAAGTTTATGGTGTCGCTGCGCGACGATGAGAATCTGTTCCCGAAGGGTTAACTATTCGCTTTTCACTTTTCACTGTTTATCCTTTTACTGCGCCGCCGGTGACGCCCTCGACGTAATACTTCTGCAGGCACATGAACAGGATCGTCACGGGGATCGCGACGATCACGCCGCCGGCGCAGAACATCGTGTACTTCTGCCCGATCTGGTCAAGCTGGAGCCAGCCGTACATACCGACGGCCACGTTCATGCCCGCCGAGGTGCCGAAGGACACGTACTTGGCGAACACGAAGTCGCCCCAGGGAGCCATGAAGGCGGTGAGGATCGTATAGATGACGATGGGCTTGGCCAGCGGCAGGATGATCTTATAGAGCACCTGGGCGCGGGTAGCGCCGTCCACGCGGGCAGCCTCGTCGAGGGATTTGGGGATCGTGTCAAAGAAGCCCTTGGACACATAGTAGCCCATGCCGGAGGAGGCGACGTATACGAGGATCAGCCCCGGCACGGCGTTGGCCTGCGTGAGCCCGAGATCCTTGAGCACGCGGTAGAGGATGATCATGGTCAGCATGCCGGGGAACATGCCGAGGATCAGCATGAAGCGCATCAGCCCGTCGCGCAGCTTGAAGCGGAAGCGGGAGAGCGTATAGCTCATGCACAGGACGATCACGGTCTGCAGCGCCGCGACGCAGAGAGCGATCACGAAGGTGTTGAGATACCAGCGCTTGAAGTCCGAGTTCCAGAGGGCGACGTAGTTGTCCCAGCCCCACTTCTGCGGGATGACGTAGCCCACCTGCCAGGTGGACTCCACGCGGAAGGACTGCAGCACGATGCAGATAAAGGGAATCAGCCAGACGAAGGCCATGAGGATGAGGACGACGTAAATGACCGTGTTGGAGATGCGCGCACTGGCCTTCAAGCCCATGTGCCGCTTTTCGAGTGTTTCATTCATTACTGGAAATCCTCCTCATTCTTGATCGAGGGCAGCACGTTGTAGACCACGAGGGAGATGACCGCCACCACAACGAAGACCATGATGCCGACGACGGAGGCGAGGTAATACTGCGCCTCGGCGCCGGTGGTGATCTTGAAGAGCCAGGTGATGAGCAGGTCGGTAAAGCCCACGGAGCCCGCCGCGCCGGAGGCCGCCGCGTTGGTGGGCGCGCCGCCTGTGAGCAGGTAGATGACGTTGAAGTTGTTCATGTTGCTCGTAAAGCTCGTGAGCAGGTAGGGACCCGTGATGAAGAGCATGTAGGGCAGGGTGATCTTGGTGTACTGCTGCCAGGCGTTGGCGCCGTCGATGCGGGAGGACTCGTAGAGGTCGGCGGGGATGTTCATGAGAATGCCCGTCGCGATCAGCATCAGATAGGGAATACCGATCCAGATGTTGATGACGATGACCATCACGCGCGGCAGGAGCCCGTGGTGGGCGGTGCTGCCCCAGAAGTCGATGGCCTGCTTGATCCAGCCGAGATTGAGCAGCAGCCCGTTGACGATGCCGTTTTTGGCGAACATCTTGGAGACGTACAGCAGGGAGATAAACTGCGGGATCGCGATGGTCATGACGAGGATGGTGCGCCAGAGCTTTTTGAGCTTGATGCCCTTCTTGTTGATCATCATGGCCACGAACATGCCGAGGAAGTAGTTGGTAAAGGTGGCGAAGAAGGCCCAGATCAGCGTCCAGGTCAGGATCTCGCCAAAGGTGGCGGAGTAGTTGACGCCGCTGCCCGACCAGGTCAGCAGGGTGCGGAAGTTACTCAGCCCCTGCCAGCCAAAGAGCGCGTTGTTGTAGCCGTCGTGCGTGCCGTCGTAGTTGGTGAAGGCCACGAGGATCATGAACACGATGGGCATGACCGTGAACACCAGGATACCGGTCAGCGGCAGGGCGAGCAGGGTCTTGTAGAACTGCTCGTCCACGAGGCTCCTCAGATCGTCCGCGCCGGTCTTGAGGCGGCGGCCGGACTTGAGATACTCCTCGGCGAGCTGGTTCTGCCTGACATTGAGGCGCCAGGTGTAGAGAAAGGCCACGATGAAGAACATGGTCAGCACGCCGTAGAGCAGGATCTTGAAGCTGTTGTCGCCGTAGACCATGGTGTAGGCGTCGAGGATCTCGTTATAGTCCTCGTGGGGGCCGATCTTGCCGAGGGAGGGCAGCATGCCCATCCAGTGGGCGCCCGCGGTGACCATGTAGAAGATGAACACGACCTCCATCAAAAGGAACATCAGCCCGCGCAGCACCTGCCCGCGGGCAATGCTGCCGAAGCCCATCACGAGATAGGAGGTTTTGGTCTTCCAGTCCCCGTTTTTGAAGGTCAGGAAGATGTCGGCAAATTCCTTGCCGATGCCGAGCCCCGCGTTTTTGAAAAAGCGCCCGATGGCGAGGAAGAAATTCCCGATCGCCCGCGGGATCGCCGCGAAAAAGGAGGCCAGCTTATAAAGGAACTTCTGGCCTTTCGACAGGCGCAGATATTCCAGATCGCTGTATCGTTTCATATACTATCCCCTTTTGTCCTTGTAATAGCTCCCAGGCGCTGACTGCTATGCGCTGTCTCCTGGGCGCCAGGCGCTAAAAAAACGGTTGGAGCCATACTTGACTCCAACCGTTTTTCAATGGTTTAGCCAAAGGAATGGGTATTCACTTTGGTGAAGTATTCACTTAGGAACTGTGCAGAAATACATTGTGCAAAGATGGCGTAGGATTTTTCGCCTGTAGCGAGGCGGAAAATCGCAGGAATACTTTGTGTATTTCAAGATTTGACAACGAAGCTACAGGTGA
>CAJOFI010000123.1 GCA_905233595.1 uncultured Oscillospiraceae bacterium
CCGAGCGCATCCTTTTTCTGTTGAGGCTTATTCGTAATCGACGACGTTGGCCCAGCGGAGGAGGAAGTCGCGCTCCTCGAGGTTGCCCTTGACGGACTGGGAGGCGGCGACGATGGGCATCCACTTCTGCACGTAGCGCTTCTCGATGTCGCTCTTCTGGCAGAAGAGGTCAAGGTACTCGTCGGCGGTCTTCGGGTCGCCGGAGAGGTTGAAGGTCAGGAAGGTGCGCGCCGCGTCGGCGGAGGCGTTGCCCTGGGTGGCATGCGCCCAGTCGAGCACGTAGAGCTCGCCCTTCGGGGTGAGGATCACGTTCGAGGGGCAGAGGTCGCCGTGGCAGAGCTTGTCGTGGGTGGGCAGACCCTCCAGACGGATCAGCAGCTCATAGCGGGTGACGGGGTCGAGATCCGCGGAAAGGATCTTGCGGTTCATCTTGTCCTTGAGGCGGCTGAGAAGCGGGCTGCGCTTGGTGTGGATCAAAATCTGCGTGTCCACCAGCATCTCAAGGTACTTGGCCTTGTTCTCGGGATCGTCCCTCATGAGGTGGGAGAGGGTCTCGCCCTCGATATACTCCGAGACGATGGCCCAGCGCCCGTCGATCGTGGTGACCTCGAGGATCTTCGGCACGTTCAGCCCGATGCCCTCCACGCGCGCCTGGTTGAGCGCCTCGTTGAGGATATCCGCCTTGGCGAAGCTGTGGTTGAAGACCTTGACGGCCTTATCGTCCACGCGGTAGATGGTTTTTGTCTTGCGTTCGGCGATCACGGTATCGAGATTCATGCGTTCTCTCTCCTTTCAAGCTGGCTTGCGTTGGGCTTGTCGTTCTCCTGGAAGCTCTTGCCGTAGTAGGCGTTGAGGTACATCTGCTTGATCTCGGAGATCAGCGGGTAGCGGGGGTTGGCGCCGGTGCACTGGTCGTCGAAGGCCTGCTCGCACATCTTGTCGAGCGTGGCGAGGAAGCTCTCCTCGTCGGGCACGTAGTCGCGGATCGTGGGCTTGATGCCGATGGCCTCCTTCAGAGCGTCGATCTTCGCGATGAGCGCGTCCAGCTTCTCCTGATCGCTCTCGCCCTTGCAGCCGAGATACTCCGCGACCTCGGCGTAGCGCGCGAGGGTGTGCGGGTGGTCGTACTGGGGGAAGGTGCCCATCTTCGTCGGCGCCTCGCAGGCGTTGAAGCGCAGCACCTCGTCCATCATGAGGGCGTTAGCGAGGCCGTGGGCGATGTGGTGGAAGGCGCCGAGCTTGTGCGCCATGGAGTGCATCACGCCGAGGAAGGCGTTGGCGAAGGCCATGCCCGCGAGCGTCGCGGCGTTGGCGACCTTCTCGCGCGCCTCCACGTCAGAGCCGTCGGCGTAGGCGCGGGGCAGATAGGTGAAGAGGCTCTTGAGCGCGCGCAGGGCGAGACCGTCGGTGTAGTCCGTCGCCATGACGGAGGCGTAGGCCTCCAGCGCGTGGGAGACCGCGTCGATGCCGGAGGAGGCGGTCAGCCCCTTGGGGGCGGTCATGTGGTAGTCCACGTCCACGATGGCCATGTTGGGCATGAGCTCGTAGTCGGCGAGGGGGTACTTGATGTTCGTGGTCTCGTCGGTGATGACGGCGAAGGGCGTCGCCTCGCTGCCCGTACCGGCGGAGGTGGGAACCGCGACGAAATAGGCCTTTTCGCCCATCTTCGGGAACTTATAGATGCGCTTGCGAATGTCGGAGAAGCGCATGGCCATGTCGGAGAAGTCGGCCTCGGGATGCTCGTAGAGCACCCACATGATCTTCGCCGCGTCCATCGGGGAGCCGCCGCCGATGGCGATGATGACGTCCGGCTTGAAGGAGGCCATCTGCGCCGCGCCGGCTCTCGCGCAGGCGAGGGTCGGGTCGTTCGGCACGTCATGGAAGCAGGTGTGCTCGATGCCGAGCTGCTCAAGCCGCGCAAAGACGCCGGAGGCCGCGCCGCTCTTGTAGAGGTGGGGGCCGGTGACGATGAAGGCGCGCTTCTTGCCCATGTCCTTCAGCTCCGCCAGAGCCACGGGCAGGCAGCCCTTCTTGATATAGATCTTCTCGGGCGCGCGGAACCAGAGCATGTTTTCCCTTCTTTCCACAACGGTTTTGATGTTCAGCAGGTGCTTGACGCCGACGTTCTCGGAGACGGAGTTGCCGCCCCAGGAGCCGCAGCCCAGCGTCAGCGACGGGGTCATGGCGAAGTTGTACAGGTCGCCCAGGCCGCCGTGGGAGCTGGGGGAGTTGACCACGATGCGGCAGGTCTTCATGCGCGCCTGGAACTCGGCGAGCTTGTCCTGCCCGGTGGCGGTGTTGAGATAGATGGCGGAGGTGTGCCCGCGGCCGCCGTCGGCGATCAGGCGCTCGGCCTTGCCGAAGGCGTCCTGAATGTCGCTCGCGCGGTACATGGCGAGAACCGGGGAGAGCTTCTCATGCGCGAACTCCTCGCTCAGCTCCACCGATTCAACCTCGCCGATCAGGATCTTGCTGCCCTCGGGCACCTGCACGCCCGCGAGCGCCGCGATCTTCGCGGCGGGCTGGCCGACGATGCTCGCGTTGAGGGAGCCGTTGATGAGGATGGTCTTGCGCACGGGGTCAAGCTCGTCCTGCTTGAGGAAGTAGCAGCCGCGCGCGGCAAATTCGCGCTTGACCGCGTCATAGACCTTGTCGAGCACGATGACGGACTGCTCGGAGGCGCAGATCATGCCGTTGTCGAAGGTCTTGGAGTGGATGATGGAGTTGACGGCGAGCTGGATATCCGCCGAATCGTCGATGATGGCGGGGGTGTTGCCCGCGCCGACGCCGAGGGCGGGGGTGCCGGAGGAGTAGGCCGCGTTGACCATGCTGGGGCCGCCGGTGGCGAGGATGATGTCCGACTCCTTCATCAGAAGCCGCGTCATCTCGCGGGAGGGCGCGTCGATCCAGCCGATGATGTCCTCGGGCGCACCGGCGGCGACAGCGGCCTCCAGCACGACCTTGGCGGCCAGGACGGTGCTCTTTTTGGCGCGGTGGTGGGGGCTGATGATGATGCCGTTGCGGGTCTTGAGGGCGAGCAGGGTCTTGAAGATCGCGGTGGAGGTCGGGTTCGTGGTGGGAATGATCGCGCAGATCAGGCCAAGGGGCTCTGCGATCTTGCGCATGCCGTAGGCCTTGTCCTCCTCGATCACGCCGCAGGTCTTGGTATCGCGGTAGGCGTTGTAGATATACTCCGCGGCAAAGTGGTTCTTGATGACCTTGTCCTCCACGATGCCCATGCCCGTCTCCTCGACGGCGGCGCGGGCCAGCGGGATGCGGGCCTTGTTGGCGGCGGTGGCGGCGGCCAGGAAGATCTTATCGACCTGCTCCTGCGTGTAGTGGGCGTAGCGCTCCTGCGCGGCCTTGACGCGGACGATCTCCTCCTCAAGCTGCGGCACCGTTTCGATCACGGGATACTGATGGCTCATGCGCGTTCGTCTCCTTTATCAGACTTTCTTTTTTGCACACGTTGCATGCGAACCTGAAGCTTAGGCCTTGTTTGAAAAACGACAAAACGCCCAACTGACAGGGCTTTTTGTGCCACTTTTCGTTGCTCAACCTTGCCATACACAAAGTATGCCTGCGGTCATTCCGCTATTTTTCAAACAAGGCCTAGGCTCGTCATTATTTTAACGCGAGCGCGGCATTTCGGCAATAGGGAGAGTAGCCGAAATTTTGTTATAGTTTTGGCAGGTTTTGCCTATCTATTCGTTCATTTTGCCGGGGACTCCGCGATTTTCACCAGAAAGCCCGGAACACGCCAAAATTCAGACGGCTCTTTTGTGCGATTTGACGAAAAACGGGGCAGCGAAAAAAAGCGCTTGCAATTTGCCGTCGGCTTCTGTATAATGCCACACGAAAAGAAGATTTTTAAGCCTCGGCCCCGAGAGACCGGCAAGATCTGATATAGGATACGGGTAGGGTGTATTCTGCCCGAGCTGTGAAGATTCCGTCTTGCCGAGAGGCAAGGCGTTTTTTGATGTTCAAACGGGAGATCCTTATGCGTACCAAGGCACAACTGATGGATGAGAGCGCGATGAAGCGGGCGCTCATGCGCATCTCCCACGAGATCGCGGAGAAGAACAAGGGCGTGGAGAACGTGGTGCTGGTGGGCATCCGCCGCCGGGGCGAACCCATCGCCCGGCAGATCCGCGCGAACGTCGAGAAGATCGAGGGCGTCTGCGTCCCCTGCGGCAGCATCGACATCGGCTACTACCGGGACGATCTGCGCCCGCTGTGCGACGCGCCCGAGGTGCGTCGCACGGAGCTGCCCTTCGCCGTGGAGGAGCGGGACGTGGTGCTCGTTGACGACGTGCTCTACACCGGGCGCACCGCCCGCGCGGCCATCGAGGCGGTGTTCTCCTGCGGGCGGCCGAAAAGCATTCAGTTTGCCGTGTTGGTGGATCGCGGGCACAGGGAATTGCCCATCCGCGCGGACTTCGTGGGAAAGAACGTCCCCACCGCCCGCACGGAGCTGGTGGAGGTCCGCCTGCCAGAATACGACGGGGAGACCGGGGTCTGGCTCATGGAGCTGGACAATGAATAACGCGCAACCCAAATTGATATAAAAGAGAGGTAACAATCATGGGAAAAGAAAAAAAGGCTCAGCTTGACGGGCCGATCTACGACGCGCGCGAGCTCGGCACGCCGAAAATGCTGATCCTCGGCGCGCAGCATCTGTTCGCGATGTTCGGCTCGACCGTGCTCGTCCCGATCCTGACCGGCCTAAGCGTGACCGCGACGCTGCTGTTCGCGGGTCTCGCGACGCTGTTCATGCATCTTGTGACCGGCAAGAAGGTCCCCGTCTTCCTCGGCTCCTCCTTCGCCTTCCTCGGCGGCTATTTCGCGGTCGTCGCCTCCGGCGCGGAGCTCGGTCTGAGCCAGCGTGAGTCGCTGCCCTACGCCTGCGTCGGCGTCGCCTGCGCGGGTCTGCTGTACCTGGTGCTCTCCGCCATCTGCAAGGCCTTCGGCTCGAAGAACGTGATGCGCTTCTTCCCGCCCGTCGTCACAGGCCCCATCATCATCGCCATCGGCCTGATCCTCGCGCCCTCCGCGATCAACTCCTGCTCCACCAACTGGGGCATTGCCCTAGTCGCGATCGTCGTCGTGATCGTCTGCAACATCTGGGGCAAGGGCATGATCAAGATCGTCCCGATCCTGATGGGCGTGCTCGCCTCCTACCTCGTCGCCGCCGTCACCGGCAACGTCGACTTCAGCGGCGTCAAGGACGCCGCCTGGATCGGCCTGCCCTTCCAGATGCAGGACACCGTTTTCGGCCTCTTCACCTCCGGCAATGTCAACTCCGGCCTCGTGATCTCCTCGATCATCATGATCGTCCCCATCGCCTTCGCGACGATGATGGAGCACGTGGGCGACATCTCCGCCATCGGCGGCACCATCGGCAAGAACCTGATCGAAGACCCCGGCCTTGACCGCACCCTGATCGGCGACGGTATCGGCACCACGATCGCGGCTCTCTTCGGTGCCCCGGCCAACACCACCTACGGTGAGAACACCGGCGTGCTCGTGCTGACCAAGGTCTACGACCCGAAGGTCGTCCGCATCGCGGCCGTCTTCGCTATCGTCCTCTCCTTCTGCCCGAAGTTCGCGGCTCTGATCTCCGCGATGCCCACGGCCACGGTCGGCGGCGTGTCCATCATCCTCTACGGTATGATCTCCGCCGTCGGCGTGCGCAACATGGTCGAGAACCACACCGACTTCCAGAAGTCCCGCAACGTCATCGTCGCGGCCGTCATCCTCGGTCTCGCGCTCGGCATCAACTTCTCCGGCTCCCTCGGCGCGAACATCACCACCGCCGGCAACAACGCCACCGGCGCGATCACCTTCATGATCGGCAATATGAAGATCGCCCTGTCCGGTCTGGCCGTCGCCTCCATCATCGGCATCGTGCTCAACGCCGTCCTCCCCGGAAAGCGCGACGAGTTCATGCCGAACCAGGAAAACTCCAGCTCCCTCGGCAAGTTCTGATTTTCAAAGGACTGTGAAAAAACTTCGTTTTTTCACAGCCCTTTTTTATGCAAGAGAGGGAAAAGCATGAACACACATGACATACTATCCGCCATGACTGCCGCCGAGAAGGAGGCGTCGGAGCTGATCCTGCACGCCGGGGGCATCCTTGCCGAGCGAAAGACCGACCGGCGCGACGTGGTCACGGAATACGACCGGAGGGTGCAGGCGCTGCTGATCGCGAGGCTTTCCGAGGCGGTGCCGGGGGCGAAATTTTTCTGCGAGGAGAACGACCGGCACGACGATCTGAACGCCGAGCACCTGTTCATCATCGATCCCATCGACGGCACGATGAACTTTGTACACAGCCTCAACCATAGCTGCATCTCCATCGCGTACGCAAGCTGCGGGAGGCTTTTGGCGGGCGCGATCTACAACCCCTATGCCGGGGAGCTGTTCACAGCCCTGCGCGGCGAGGGCGCGTACTGCAACGGGCGGCGCATCCACGTGACGGACGCGCGGCTTTGCGACACGCTGGTGGTCTGCGGCACCGCGCCCTATGAAAATCGCAGCCCGGAGAAGACCTTTCGCCTCATGGAGAGGGCTTACCGTGCCAGCCTCGATATCCGGCGGCAGGGCTCGGCGGCGCTCGATCTGTGCAGCGTGGCGGCTGGGCGCGCCGGGGTCTACTTCGAGATGGCGCTCTCCCTCTGGGATTACGCGGCTGGCGCGCTGATCGTGGAGGA
>CAJOFI010000124.1:0-2597 GCA_905233595.1 uncultured Oscillospiraceae bacterium
ATCCAGTTGGAGGTGGCAATGGTATGCAACCCCGTCTTCCCGACGGGAATGCGTGGTATGTGCCCACGAACCCAACCGGTAGCCTGCCACGCCTGTTCCGGGGTGCAGGCGCCGCAGTCGACAGGGGTGTAAATACTCCAGACGGCAGGGCTTTCGTGTAGCCGTTTTAGTCCCATGGCATCCTGATACTCAGCCCAGACGCCCTTCTTGGGCAGCCATAGCCGTCCGGTCATAGCCTTGAGGATGGCCTCGGCCTCGTCGCGGTAAGGTTGCGGATTCTCACCGATGATTTCGGCGATGCGAGCAGCCAATTTGTTGCCGCGATAGTTATAGGCCGAGCTATGAGTAACCGCCCCACCATTATAATATAAAGCGTCGCTGGCCCAGATGCAGCAGTAGGCATCGTAGAGGTGGTCGCCGTCAGGGTCGTAGTTGCGCTTCTCCCACGCCAGGTGGCGCGTGATGACGGGCCACATACGGCGCATATAGGCCGTGTCGGCGTCGTATTGGAAATGCCACAACAGCTCGTCCATATAGTTCAGGTTCATGTCGTAGTGGTGCATCTGGTCGTTGCGCTCAGGGTTGCGACAGATGTAGCCGTTGGAATACATCTGCGTGCCCCACCGCTTCTCGGCACGGGCAAGGTTCAGTGCTGAGTCCTGCGAGGGATGGGGAATGGTGGCAGGCACGTCTGTCACCTGACTCTTGGCGTAGGCATCGAAATGGCTGCGCTGACGGTCGCGCCAGCCTAAGACGTCGCCAACATAGGCTGCCCGCCAGCCCGCCGCGCAGATCGGAAATGAGCTCGTGAACATGATGGGTCAGCTTTTGGAGCTGGATGAGGAGCTCTGCGCCTTCCTCGCGCCCGAGGGCAGGCGCTTCGCCGCCGCTGCCGCCGACCTCGCGATGGGCGCCGCGCAGGGCACGATGCGCTATCTCTTCGCCCAGGCCGCCCAGTGCACGGACGAGACCTATCGCTACATCGTCAAGCGGGAAAACGAGATCGCGCTGGAGCACTGCCGCGCCCTCTATGCCCGCATTCTTGAGAAAACCGAAGAATGAACGCTTGGGCTTTGAAAACGCGCTTTTCAAAGCCCATTATCGTTTGAAGCACACAACACGGGTAAAGCAGCCTTTTCTTGCCAGGATGATACAAAAAAGTGAAATGTTGCATTTGCACTTGATGTGTAGTATAATATTTTATCAACCATGTGTCTGATCGGAGGAGGCTGCCATGATAAAGCTTGCGCCGTCCATTCTCGCGGCGGATCTGGCTCATCTTGCGGATGAGGTGGAGGATATTCGCCGCGCGGGAGCGGATTATGTGCATTTCGACGTGATGGACGGTGTGTTCGTGCCCAACCTCTCGATGGGGCTTCCCGTGCTCAAATCCCTGCGCAAGTGCACGGATATGTTTCTGGACGTGCATCTGATGATCGAAAAGCCCTTGCGCTACGTGGAGCATTTTTGCGACGCGGGCGCCGATCTCGTGAACGTGCACGTCGAGGCGGACAGTGTGGAGAACATCCGCCTTGCGCTCGAAACAATCCGCGCGAAGGGCAAAAAGTGCGGCATCACCTTAAAGCCCGGCACCCCGGCGGAGGCCGCCGCGCCCTTTTTGAAGCTCGTCGATCTGATCCTTGTGATGACGGTGGAGCCGGGATTCGGCGGGCAGAGCTTTATGATGGGCATGCTCGAGAAGCTCCGCAGCCTGCGCGGCATGCTCGAGGGCGTCAACCCCGCCTGCGAGCTGGAGGTGGACGGCGGCATCACGCCGCAGACCGCGCCCCTCGCCGTCGGGGCGGGGGCGAACGTGCTCGTCGCGGGCAGCGCCGTCTTCGGCAAAGCGGATCGCGCAAAAGCGATCCGGGACATTCGGAATTCTTGAACGGAGTGGTTTCATGGCCTTTTTTCCCGCCTCATTGGAGAATCTGATCGACAAGTTCGCCTCCCTTCCCGGCGTCGGGAAGAAGAGCGCGCAGCGCCTGGCCTTCCATGTCCTCGCCCTCTCGGACGCGGAGGCGCAGTCCTTCGCGGACGCCATCACCGACGCAAAGCGCAGCGTCCACCGCTGCAGCATCTGCCAGAACCTCACGGAGGGGGAGACCTGCGCCATCTGCCAGAGCGACCGGCGCGACCGCTCTACGATCTGCGTCGTGTCCGAGCCGCGGGACGTGCTCTCCATCGAGCGCGGCCATGAGTACAATGGCACCTACCACGTGCTGCACGGCGTCCTCTCTCCCATGAGCCACGTCGGCCCCGACGATATCCACATCAAAGAGCTTTTGCAGCGCGTCGCCTCCGACGAGGTGGAGGAGGTCATCATGGCCACCAACCCCGACACCGAGGGCGAAGCCACGGCGATGTATATCTCCCGGCTGCTCAAGCCCTTCAACATCCGCGTCACCCGCCTGGCCTACGGCATCCCCGTCGGCTCCAACCTCGAATTCGCGGACGACGCAACGCTCAACCGCGCCCTCGAGGGGCGCACGGAGATGTAAGGAACTGTTCCGAAACAACTTGTGCAATCTGACTTGCCTTTTTCACCTGTAGCTTCGTTGTCAAATCTTGAAATACACAAAGTATTCCTGCGATTT
>CAJOFI010000124.1:2687-11502 GCA_905233595.1 uncultured Oscillospiraceae bacterium
CTTGCCATACACAAAGTATGCCTGCGGTTTCGCGCCTCAATTGGCGCAAAAATCCCTCGCCATTTGTGCATTCCGCTATTTTTCAAACAAGGCCTAATCTCCGTATAATCCCCGCGCAAGATGGCTACAATGGATTGAATGACCGGACATACGATTCTTCCGGATGCACGAGGATACTTATCTGAACCTGAGAAGGGAGTAATGCATGATTTCCAAACTGAAAATCATACCGCTTGGCGGTCTCGGCGAGATCGGCAAGAACATGACGGCTTTTGAATACGGCAACGACATCATCGTGGTGGACTGCGGGATGGGCTTTCCCGATGAGGATATGTACGGCGTGGACGTGGTGCTGCCCGATATTACCTATCTGCGCAACAACGCCGCGCGCCTGCGCGGGCTGATCCTCACGCACGGGCACGAGGATCATATCGGCGCGGTGCCCTACGTGCTCAAGGAGCTGGACGTGCCCATCTACACGACGCCGCTCACCGCCGCGCTGGTGGAGCTCAAGCTCGAGGAGCACGACCTGCTGTACAACACGCAGATCTTTACCAAGAAGGCGGGCTCGATCTTCCGCCTCGGCAGCTTCACGGTCGAGTTTATCCATGTGAACCATTCGATCCCCGACGCCGTCGCCCTCGCGATCACGACGCCGATAGGCACCGTCATCCACACCGGGGACTTCAAGATCGACGTGACGCCCATCTCCGGCGGCATGATGGATCTGGTGCGCCTCGGCCAGCTCGGCAACGAGGGCGTCCTCGCCCTGCTGAGCGATTCGACCAACGTGGAAAGACCGGGGCACTCCGAATCCGAGAGCAAGGTGGGGGAGGGCTTTGACAAGCTCTTCCTGGGCTGCGACAAGCGCATCATCATCACCACCTTCGCCTCCAACGTGCACCGCCTGCAGCAGATCATCGACGTCGCGGTCAAATACGGGCGCAAGGTCGCCGTCACCGGGCGCAGCATGGAAAACGTCCTGCGCGTGTCGATGGTGCTCGGCTACATGAACATCCCAGAGGGCGTGCTGATGGATCTCGACCAGATCAACAAGCTGCCCCGCAGCAATGTGGTCATCATCTCTACCGGCAGCCAGGGCGAGGCGATGTCCGCTCTCTACCGCATGGCCTTTTCCGGGCACAAGCAGATCCAGGTCGATTCCGGCGACAGGGTCATCATCTCCGCCTCCGCCATCCCCGGCAATGAGAACATGATCAGCCGCGTCATCGACGAGCTGTTCCACAAGGGCGCGGAGGTCATCTACGACCGGCACACGTCGCTGCACGTCTCCGGCCACGCCTGCCAGGAGGAGCAGAAGATGCTGCTCGCGCTGGTAAAGCCCAAGTTCTTCATCCCCGTGCACGGCGAGTACCGCATGCTCATGAAGCACGCGGAGCTCGGGCGCATCATGGGTGTGCAGCCGAAGAACATCCTCATCGCCGAAAACGGGCGCGTCATTGAGCTGACGAAAAAGTCCATCCGCGCGGAGGAGAACGTGCAGTCCGGCGCGGTGCTGGTGGACGGCAGCATCGGCGAGGTCGGGAGTGTCGTCATGCGCGACCGGCACAAGCTCGCCGAGGACGGTATGGTCGTCGTGGTGCTGCCCTTCTCGTCCTACGACCACAAGCTCCTGGCCGATCCCGAGATCGTGACGCGCGGCTTCATCTACGTCAAGGAGGCCGAGGAGCTGATGGAGGAGCTCAAGCGCGTGACGCTCGAGACCGTGGACGCCTGCGAGAATCAGCGCATCACGGACTGGACGGCCATCAAGGGCAAGATCAAAACCAACCTCTCCGGCTATCTCTACAAGGCCACGCGCCGCAGCCCGATGATCCTCCCGGTGATCTCGGAGATATGATACTATAATTGAACAAAAGGGGCTGTGAAAAAACGTAGCTTTTTCACGGCCCCTTTTCGGGTGAAAATCCGAGCTGATCCTTGACATGCGCCGGGGATTGGAGCAGGATAACGGCAGAACACAATTAAATTGAGAAAGGTGATATTCAAATGGAAGATTATATGGAGCTCATGCGGCAGCGGCACAGCGTACGGCAGTATCTGGACAAGGCGATCCCGGCGGAGCTTCGCGCGGAGCTGGACGCGTATTGCGGCGAACTCAACCGCGAGGGCGGGCTGCACATGCAGATCCTCTACGACGAGCCGGTGTGCTTCAGCTCCCGCCTCGCCCACTACGGCAGCTTTGAAAACTGCGCCAACTACATCGCCCTCGTGGGGGAGAAGGCGCCCGATCTGGACGAGCGCTGCGGCTATTACGGGGAGAAGCTGGTGCTCAAGGCGCAGGCGCTGGGGCTCAACACCTGCTGGGCGGCGCTGACGCACGGCAAGAGCAAGGCGGCTGTCGGCGCGGGGGAGAAGGAGGTCATCGTGATCGCCCTCGGCTACGGCAGGACCCAGGGCAAGCCCCACCGTGGGAAGACCGCCGATACCGTGAGCGACCTCGACGGCAGCGCGCCCGCGTGGTACCGCAGGGGCGTCGAGGCGGCGCTGCTCGCCCCGACGGCGGTGAACCAGCAGAAGTTCCGCTTCGAGCGCAGCGGCGAGCGGGTACGCGCGACGGCGGGGAAGCTCGGCTCCTGTCTGAAGATCGACCTCGGCATCGTGAAGTGCCACTTCGCCCTCGGCGCGGGGGAGGAGAACTTCACCTGGGAGCGCTGAGCCGTGGCGGAACTCAAGGCGACGCTCAGCAAGCGGGACGAGCGCTTTCTGGAGCAGAGTCTGAACGGCCCCATGTGGAAGGTCATCCTTCTGGTGGGGGCGCCGCTCGCGCTCTACCAGGGCTTGAACAAGCTCTTCACGATCCTCGATACGATGATGGCCTCGTGGCCTATCTGTCGCAGCTCAATCTGATGCTCTCGGCGCTGGAGCTGTGGCAGCTCGATTGGCTCGCGCGGCTTTTTGACAGCGGCAGCGCGGACTTTCACCGGCAGATCGTGATGGTCTACCGCTATGAGGCGCTGGGCGCGGTGCCGCTGGGCGTGAACGCGGCGGTGCTGGCGCTTCTCTACGGCCTCGGAAAGACGGAGCTGACGCTGCTGCTGAACTTCGCGCGGGTCTTCGTGTTCCGCATCCCGGTCTTCTGGCTTTTGCAGCACGCGACGCAGCTCGGCGAAAAGAGCGCGGGCGTCGTGATGCTTGTGAGCAACCTCTCCTCCGGCCTCTTCGCGGCGCTTATCTGCGCGTTTGTGATCTGGCGCTACCGGAAGCGCTTTATTAAGGACCTGTTCCGAAATAACTTGTGCAATCTGACTTGCCTTTTTCACCTGTAGCTTCGTTGTCAAATCTTGAAATACACAAAGTATTCCTGCGATTTTCCGCCTAGTTCCTAAGCTTTGAGTTTGAGTGCTGAGTTTTGAGGATAACGGGAAAAAAGCGTTTACAGAAGCCGGTTTCCGGATAGAAGCCGAGATAATCTCAAAACGCAAAACTCAAGTCTCAAAACTGAGAGCATGTGAAAAACGAAGTTTTTCACATGCTCTCTTCCTGTTCGGCGATCAGCTTTGCAAGGATTCTGTACATACGCTCCGGCTCGATGGGCTTGCTGAGGTGGGCGTTCATCCCCGCCTGCAGCGTCTGCTCCACGTCCTCGGCGAAGACGTTCGCGGTCATGGCGATGATGGGAATGCTTTTGGCGTCGGGGCGGGGGAGGCCGCGTATCCGGCGCGTGGCCTCGAGGCCGTCCATCACCGGCATGCGCACGTCCATGAGGATCGCGTCGAAAAAGCCCGGAGGGCTGTCGCGGAAAAGCTCCACGGCGAGGGCGCCGTTTTTCGCGTACTGCACGCTCCCGCCCTCCATCTCCAGCAGCTCGCGCAGGATATCGGCGTTTTGCTCCATATCCTCGGCCATGAGGATGCGGCGTCCGGTGAGGGAGGCGTCGGGCAGCTCGTTCTCCGCCGTCTCTTCCGGCGCCGCCGTGGAGAGGGTGAGGGGCACCGTGACCGTGAAGGTGGAGCCGACGCCCTTCTCGCTCTCGACCGCGATCTCGCCGCCCATCAGCTCAACGAGCTTCTTCGTGATCGCCATACCGAGGCCACTGCCGCCGTACTTGCTGGTCTTGCCGGAATCCTCCTGGGAGAAGGCCTCGAACAGCCTTGGCAGAAAGTCCGGGTCCATGCCGAGGCCGCTGTCTTTGACGGTGAAGCGCAGGCGGCAGCGCTCCTCGCCGTCTGCAAGCTGCTCGACCGAAAGAGAGACCTCGCCCGGCACCTCGGTGAACTTCACGGCGTTTCCAAGGATGTTGATGAGCACCTGCTTGAGCCGCAGAGCGTCCCCGTAAAAGCGCTCGCTGACCGATTCGCCGACCTGACAGAGATAGCTTAGCCCCTTCTCCTGGCACTGCCCCTCGACGATGACGTTGATCTGCTCGAGAAACTCGCGGAAGGAGAAGTCCCGCGCCTTGAGCTCCATGCGCCCGGATTCGATGCGGCTCATGTCGAGAATGTCGTTGATGAGGTCGAGCAGGTGCCTTGCGCTGTGGCCGATCTTCTCAAGCTGCTCCCGTGTGCGCGCGGGCAGCTCGGGGTTTTTCAGCGCGATGATGTCAAGGCCGATGATGGCGTTCATCGGCGTGCGGATCTCGTGGCTCATGCTCGAGAGGAAGGCGGTTTTCGCGCGGCTCGCCTCCTCGGCGGCGAGCTCGGTAATGCTGCGCAGCATCCTGTACATGAAAAACACGAAGAGGCTGCCGCCGCTGAGAATGCCGCCCACCATGAGATCGGGCTTGCCGAAGATGGCGATGGCGAGATAGCCCAGCAGGAACAGCACCAGCATGAATACCGGCAAATACAGCACGCGGCTGTCGCCCCGCCAGGATCCGCGGGCGCGGGTATCGCGGCTGAAGAAAAAGAAGCCGCAGATGTTATACAGCATCAGCGCGCTGCCCAGATACACCATCACATAGGACAGAATTTGCGTCATACACGGCTCCCTCCTTTTCGATGTCCGTTTTATGATACCACGCGGCATGAGGTTTTACAAGCGGGAAAGAGAATGGGAGAGCAAAAGCCCTCCCATTTGTGTTTTCATCAGGAATGCTGATGCGAGCGGATCAGCTCGACGTAATCTCTGAGCGAAGAGACCGTGCGCAGCTCCCGGACGTTGAAGCTCGTTTTGAACTGCTTTTCCACTTTGGACTGGATCAGCATCAGCTCCAGAGAGGAGATGCCGACATCCTGCGCCAGAGAAGCGTCTTCGTCCAGTTCCTCGGGGCTCAGCCCGGTCACCTGAGAAATGATCTCCCGGGTGACATTCAAAGTGTCGCGGTATTCCATAGCGTTTTCCTCCGTGATAGGATTGTTTTGTTGGGGAGAGCGCGCCCGTCATGAGCGCAGCCGTCTTCGGCCGATCAAGATAATCAGCCAGGTGACGAAGGAACAGAGTGCGAGGCGTATGAAAAACAGAACCGTGTCCATCAGCAGTTCATTCTGAGAGAAGTGCAAAAGAAAGGTTCGCAGGGGAAGCCCCTGAAAGTCCACCTGATGGGCGCAGCAGACAAGGAACGAATTTTGCCCCAGCCAATAGAGACCGTCCAGAAGACGACCCTTGAGCGGATCCAGAAAGGAAGCGTAATACATCAAAACGTAGCCGAGAAGGTAGCAGGCGATGATGTCTCCCGCCCCGCCGGGGAACAAGTTCAAGTAAAAATTGATGCGGTGAGGCATCTTCAGACAGATCAGCAGGCAGATGAGAAGCGCGCCTGCCGGAAAATACCAGGGCAGCTTCTTCTCCAGCAGCCTGTCCTGACGGACCCGATAGCCCAGATACATAAAGCCGCAGCAGAGGAAAGTTTGCGAGATGCAGAAGGGAAGAGGGAACTGGTGCAGATAATTTCCCAGCCAGCAGAGCGCCAGACAAATGAAGCTCTGCCCCCGCTGATCCGGGATTTGCAGGATCAGATTGAGCAGGAGAGAGCAGAAGGCCAGACAGCAGAAAAACCACATCGGGCCGACGCCCTCGATGTCCATCCCAAAATACATCACCTGCGGAGCGATCATCAGCACGTAGCTGAGAATGCGCGGAAGCAGCGCCGGCAGAACCTCCCGCCCCACGACATAGGAGCGCAGCGCGTGCAGGGCGAGGATGATGACAGAGGTGATGAGATAGGCTTTCAGAATGGGCAGGACGTTGTTTCGCATCAGAATGTGCAGCGGCCGTTTGCGGAAGCCGTAGCCGCAGATCATGAAGAAGCAGGGGATGCAGGTATGGGAAAGAAAATCAAGCGGATAGATGAGCAAACTGGGGACGGCGCCGAGCTTCAGGGAAAACTCCGGAATGTAAAAATAGGTATGTCCGAAAATGATCATCACCATCATGAAGCCTTTGATGGTCTGAAACGAAATATTGCGATTCATCACAATGCACCCCCTCACGCTTCCAGCTCCCGCAGCCTCTGCGCGGCCAGCTCTTTCAGACGGAGCTGATCGACCTTGCCGCTCGCGGTCAGCGGAAAGGCGGGGAAGACGAGGATATGGCTCGGAACCTTGAAGGGGCTCAAGCGCTTGCGGAGCTTTGCGCGCAATTGCCGCTCGTCCAGCTCTCCGCCGCGCAGCACGACACAGGCCTCCACGCTCTCGCCGAGCAGCGGATGCTCAAGCCCGAGCACCTTCGCGTCGCGAATCGACGGCTCCTCCAGCAGCGCCTCCTCGATCTCCTCCGGGGCGATGTTCTCACCGGCTCGCTTGATCATGCTCTTCAGCCTGCCCCTGAGCTGGAGCAGCCCGTCCTCCGTGATGCATCCGAGATCGCCGGTGTGCAGCCAGCCGTCTTTGTCGATCGGTTGCTCCTCCGCCGGAAGCCCCAGATAGCCGTTCATCAGACAGGGACCCTTGACGACGATCTCGCCGATCTCGCCACGGGGCAGAAAACCGCGCTCCTCCGACCAGGCGCGCACGTCCAGCACGGAAAGCGGATGCCCCAGGGTGAGCGCCCTGCGCTCGAGCGGCGTGCCGCTTTCGCTGATGGAAACGGCGGCGGCGCACTCGCTCAGCCCATAGCTCGGCAGGATCTTCGCTCCGCCAAGGGTGTCCTCCAGGCGCTCCATATCGGCGGCGGTCATCGCGGAAGCCGACCAGCAGCAGGTTTTAATCCTGCCCTTGCCCTTCGCACTGAATTCCGGCAGGGAAACGAGCATTCTGAAATAGGTGCTGACCAGGATGATCGTCTCTATGTTATATTTGTCGATCAGCTCCAGCGCCGCCTGCGGCGCGAATTCCCGCGTCAGACAAAAGGTAATGCCCAGCTCAAAGGTCGTCATCATCACAATCATTCCGAAGGCGTGGAACATCGGCAGCGGCAGATAGGTGACCTTCCCAAACTCGTGACCCTGGATTTCCACAATTCCGGCCTGGTTCAGTAAAATCGCCTCCGAGGAGAGCGCGACCGCCTTCGGCGCGGCTGTGGAGCCGGAGGTGAAGAGGATGACCTGAGTGTCCCGGGGGCGGATCCCCTCGGTGAACGCGCGCACGTCGGACGCTTCGACGGGGATTTTCAGCGCCTCGGTATAGAGCTGCCAGCAGGAGAGGACGCGCCCGGAGGGGACGCCGCCCTCACAGAAGGCCTTCTCCGCCGCCTCAGTCAGGGGACCGGGCGCGTCCTCCAGCCCCAGGATCGCCCATTTGGCGTGCACCAGGCGGGTGATCGCGGCGGTATCCGCCGGATTCAGCCGGTAATTCGCCAGCGCAGCGACGCCGCCCGCCAGCAGAATGCCGAAGAAGCTCACCAGCCAGTCCGCCCCGTTCCGGGCCGAGAGGATGACAAAATCCCCCTTTTCCAGCCCACGCGCTCTGAGCGCCGCCGCGCAGCTTCGGCTCGCCCGTATCAGCTCGGCGTAGCTCAGCGAATCCTCCTCGCAGATCACGGCAGGCTGCTCGCCGTATTTCCGCTCAAGCAGCTCCAGCCACTCGTGAAAAAGCAGGGGCGTTTCTCTGTTCATCTTCGTGTCTCCTTGATCGTTCGTTCATCTGCGTGTCGGGATAGCGCATGGCAGAGCGCTTCGGCAAACATACCGGAAAAGAGCGATATAAGCAATTGCATATTATGCGCCAAATCACCCGGATTGTCAATACACTTTCCAGATAGAAACACGGCAAACGCATGAATGAAGAAACTGTAAACAACACGTCTTGCCTCCCCCTATGGGGGAGGTGGCATTTGCCGATCTCCCGCGAGGCAAATGACGGAGAGGGGCTCGCAAGCTCGCTCGACAGCTCCCCCAAAGGGGAGCCAAGCCCGAGAAGAACTCCTGCGTTTGTCGTGCAGATAGAAACATTTCCCCTTGCAGAAGACGGCTTTGTGTGGTATTCTTGCAGTGTTCAGAAAAAGAAAAGGAAAGAAAGCATGAAACACTATTATCTTGTTGATTTTGAAAACGTCGCGGATGCAGGTCTGGACGGTTTTTTCCAGCTCTCCGAGGACGACACCGTGTATCTCTTCTATTCGCCGAAGTCCAACCGCATCAACATCGACTTCGTGCAGAAGCTGCTCGACGGTAAGGCGCGGGCGGAGCTGAAGCTGCTGAGCGTGGCGGCGGGCAACCAGGCGCTCGACCTGCAGCTTGCCTCCTTCCTCGGCAGCCTTGTCATGCAGGGGAGCGCTGACTGCACCTATACCATCGTGAGCCGGGACAAGGGCTTTGCCTGCCTGCGCTCTTTCTGGGGCAATCACGCCGGAAAGCTCAACATCGACCAGGCCAGCCGCATCGCGGAGGCGCGGCACGACAGACCCGCCGTGGAGCGCAAGCCGGAGAACGCCCCTGCCGCGGAGAAGAAGCCGGAGCAGCCGGTGGAGAAGAAGC
>CAJOFI010000124.1:11646-14405 GCA_905233595.1 uncultured Oscillospiraceae bacterium
AACAGCCGGTGGAGAAGAAGCCGGAGCAGCCCGCAGAGAAGAAGCCGGAGCAGCCCGCAGAGAAGAAGCCGGAGCAGCCGACGGAGAAGAAGCCGCAGCCCGGGCGCGATAAGCACGCGCTCAACACCGGGGTGCAGCAGGCGCTGAGCAAGGCAAAGTATGAGAATACGATCATCAGCGCGGTGGCCTCGCTCGTCACCAAGTCCTACGGGGATAAGAAGATCCGCCAGACGGTCTACCGCGAGCTCATCAAGCTCTACGGCCAGAAGCAGGGGCTGGAGCTGTACACGCTGGTAAAACCGCTTCTGTGAGAAGAGATACGAACATAAAAAGCGGGAGGAATTACAAGAGTTCCTCCCGCTTTTTATACTGAAAACGGAAAAATGAAGAATAATGGTGTCGCTGCGCGACGATTTGGAGAATAACGACGCGGTAATTCGGTGCTGTGCGCCGAAAACCGAAAACTACTTACCGAAGACCCAGCTCGGCGTACATCTGCTTCTTCCGGTCGTACATGGCGTGGTCGGCCTTCTCGAAGACCGAGAGGAGGGAAGTGTGCTCGCCGTCGATGTACTCCGCCATGCCGACGGCGATGGACTCCCTGCAGCCGGATTCGCCCATGAGGTAGGCCGAGAGCTCCGCGACGAGGCGGCGCCGGTTCTCGTAATCCTCGCCGAAGAGCAGCGCCACGAATTCGTCCCCGCCGTAGCGGAAAACCGGGCTGTGCGAAAAGACGCGGCAGATGCGCGAGCAGGCGCGGCGGATGCACTCGTCGCCCTCCTTGTGGCCGAGGGTGTCGTTGATGATCTTGAGGTTGTTGATGTCGCAGACGACGACCGCGAAGGGCTTGACCGTCCCGGCGTCGATCTCGCTGTTGATGCGCTCCTCCCACTGGTTGTAGGCGTGCTTGTTCTTCACGCCGGTCAACGAATCGGTCAGGCCGATCTTCTTCGCGTTGCCGAGCTGCTCCTGCAGCGCCTGCTCGTGCTCCTTGGCCATAACGATGCCCGCGATCATCACAATGAAATAGGAGGCCAGCGTCCCGCGCGCGTTCGCGATCTCGATGCGCTGCGCGAGGGAGGCGAGATAGCGCCCGGCCTCCTCCTCGGTGACGAGACCCACCTCGTAGGTGCCGCTGAAATAGTGCAGCACGCTCTGCATCGACTCGTCCGTGACCTGCTGGGTCTCACGGTTGACCCACATCATCACGGTCATCAGCATCAACAGAAGCAGCATCAGCCACACGATCAGCGAATGCCCGTAGCGGTTGAAGGCGTCGTGCGCGACGACGAAGCGGAAGGCGAGGATCCCTAGCAGCGACCAGGCCGCAAACAGCAGGTAGGACTCGCTCGCCATCGCCTCATAGCTCATGAGCTTCGGCGCGAGCAGGAAGACCGCAAAGCACATCATCAGCACCAGCCCGGCAAAGCCCGAGACCATCTCGGCTCGTTTGCCGAGCTTTTTCGCGTCGAGATACACGAAGTCCGACTGGAAGCCGTAGATCACCGTCGCGCCGAGGGTGGTCACGTCCACGATCCAGCCGATGGCGGTGCGCCCGAGGAAGGGGATCAGACAGGAGATCCCCACCGTCCAGGCAATGGCGCAGCCGGGGATGCCCCGGCGGTTGAGCGCGCCGAGCCTGCCCGTCCAGGCATGGTCGCGCCCGAAGGCGAAGAGCAGGCGGCTGATCGCGGTAAGATTGCCGATCAGGCTCGTGAGCACGATGGACAAAAGCGCGAGGATCAGAAGCGAAACGCCGAAGCGCCCCAGATAGACATCGGCGGCATAGAACGCGGGGATGGACTCCAGCCCGCTCAGACTGCCCATATCCCGGATGTAATCGAGCCAGCTTGCGTAGCGCGCGGGATAGGCCGACACCGAGAGCACGGTCATCACGATGTAAAACGCCGTCGTCAGCCCGACCGACCAGAGCATCACGCCGCGGATCTTCTTCACGGGGAAGCGAAACTCCTCCGAAAAGTGGGCGACGTTCTCAAAGCCGATGAAGGCCCAGGGCGAAATGACCGCGATGCGCACGATCTGGCTGAGCAGCTTCTTGTCGGGGATGTAGGCGGGGCTGTAGGAAAAGCCCGCGCCCCGGTGCTCCAGAAGCCCGACGGCGACGCAGAAGCCGACACAGCCGACAAACACCAGCGCCATCACGATCATCATGGCGTGGGTGATGCGCTTGCTGTTTGCACACAGCAGGCCGATCAGCAGGATCGCCGCGACCGAGAGCAGCACCTCGCCCAGGTACACGTCATAGCCGAAGACCGTGTAGCAGAAGCCAAACTGGAAGACGGAGCCCAGAAAATGCCGCGCGAACAGGGGCAGGGAGGTGATGTTCGCCCACAGCACCGCAAGATAGGTGAGCGCCAGCAGCCACGCGATCAGAAAGCCCGCGTCATAGCCCAGCACGAGCTTGCCGTAGGAATAGATACCGCCCGCGTCGGGGCAGCGCTCCATCATAAAGCAGAGATTATGGGTGATGACGAGGATGACCGCCATCCCCAGCAGAAGCCCAAACACCGTTCCGAGGATACCGGCCTGCGACAGATAGGTATTGCAGGTCACCACAAAGGAGCCCCAGCCGATGCTGGTGCCGATCGAAAAGGCCCAGGCGCCAAGCCTGGAGAAATACGGGGTCAATTTCCTGCCGGATTCGTTCATTTACACCATCCTATCTATAGACGTTTTTGCCTGCTGGCCGGAAAGGGAAGCGCTCTGCCGAGCCCCGGCGGCCTATACGATCAGGGTCT
>CAJOFI010000125.1 GCA_905233595.1 uncultured Oscillospiraceae bacterium
AGGCGACGGGATTCAAGCCGATCTGGTCGCCGAGGAGCTTGGCCTGCGCGGTGTTGCGCACGAGATTCACCGCCGCCCAGGTGAGCGTGAGCCCCAGCGCGCGGCCGCTGTTGCCGAGCAGGAGGCTCACCGCCGCCCAGGGCAGCAGCACCGTCCCCACCCCGAAGACCGGCAGCGCGTCCACCAGCGCGGTGAGCGCCGCAAGGCTCAGCACGCCGCGCACACGCAGCAGCCAGAAGCTCAGCAGCAGCTCGAGAAAGGTCAGCCCCATCAGCATGAGCTGCGTGCGCAGCAGCCCGCCGAAGCTGCCCCGGAGATCGCGCCAGAGGCCCTCCAGCCGCCGCCGAAGCGCCTCGGGCAGCTGCGCCTGCAAAAAGGCGGTGCTGCGCGGATAGGAGGCGGAGAGAAAATAGGTGCCAAGCCCCGCCGTCACGGCGAAGAGCAGCACGTCCGGCCCGCTCTGGGCAAGCTTCGTCGCCCGCGCGAGCAGCCACTGGGAGAGACGCAGCGGAAGCTCCGTCAGCGCGTCCCCAAGGCTGTCAAGCGCGGCGTCCAGATAATCGCGCAGCTCCGCCGGGGCGCTGAGGCGGCGCCGGCGAGGCGGCTCACGAGGCCCGGCAGCTCCCCTGCAAGGCGCGACCCCGCCGTGATGCAGCGGCTGCCCAGCGCCGCGAGCGCCCAGAGCAGCAGACCCAGCAGCACGAGCGTCAGCAGCGCCGAGGCCGGGGCGCGCCGCCAGCCGTGGCGCAGCAGGGCGCGCACCATCGGCTCCAAAAGCGCCGAGAGCGCAAAGCCCAGCAGAAAGGGCGCAAGCCAGGGCAGCAGATAGCGCAGGGCGACAAAGAGCCCCAGCGCGCAGAGCGCCGCGTACAAAAGCAGCCTAAGCCCCCGGCGCGCATAGTCCGACATCGCCTCACCTCCATGATTTTTTCATGCCCGGATTTGGCAGATTTTATTCCTCCTGTATAAAATGGACTGTGACACGTCACGGTTTTGCGCAGAGCGAAGCCCGGGAGCGCTTTCCGGGCGCGCGGCGCGGAACCGGGGCTGCGATGCCTTTCACAGCCCCGAAACAGGAGGAACACTTTATGCTGCTTGTACAAAAATTCGGCGGCAGCTCCCTTGCAAGCCTGGAGCGCCTGCGGCGGTCGGCTCAGATCGTGCAGCGCGCCGTGGGCGAGGGGCACCGCCTTGTGGTCGTGGTTTCCGCCGCGGGGGATTCCACCGACGAGCTGATCGACATGGCGCACGCCATCGACCCCGCGCCGCCCCTGCGGGAGATGGACGCGCTCGTTTCCACCGGAGAGCAGCGCTCCGCCGCCCTGATGGCGATACAGCTCGGGCGTTTGGGCGTTGAGGCGCGCTCCTTCTCGGGCTGGCAGGCCGGGATCCGAACCGACGCGGCGCACGGCGGCGCGCAGATCCTGCGCATCGACCCGACGCGCCTCGAGCAGGCGCTGGAGGCGGGGCTTACGGCGGTGGTGGCGGGCTTCCAGGGCGTCACGGAGGCGGGCGACGGGGCGGAACGCTGCGAGATCTACACGGACGTGGACGGCGTCTTCACCGCCGATCCCCGGCTCATCCCGGAGGCGCGGAGGCTTGCGCAAATCGACAGCCGGGATATGCTGGCGCTTGCGCGCGCGGGTTCCCAGGTGCTGCACCCGGACTCGGTGCGCATCGCGATGGAGCGGGGCGTGCCTCTGCGCCTGCTCTCGTCCTTCCACCCCGGCGAGGGCACCCGGGTCCTGCGCCTTCCGGAGAAGGAGCGCACCGCGCTTGCCGGTGTGACGCGCGACGCGGCCAGGGGCAGCGTCACGCTCGCGGGGCGCGGCGCGGACGCGGGGCTGCTCCCGGCGCTGTCGGCAGCGCTCAAGGCCGAGGGCGTCTCCGTTCTCCGCAGCGAGCTCGGGGAGAACGCGCTGACGCTTTACGTTGACCCGACGCGCCTCAACGACGCGCTGAATATTTTCCACAGTTTCCTATAATAAGGAACTGTTCCGAAATAACTTGTGCAATCTGACTTGCCTTTTTCACCTGTAGCTTCGTTGTCAAATCTTGAAATACACAAAGTATTCCTGCGATTAAAGGGGATGTGAAAAAAGTCTTTTTCACATCCCCATAGTTTTCAGTTTTCAGTTTTTAGAACGATTCCGTCTTATGCGCAAAGGCTGAATTGTTACCTATCCTGAACGGTGAAAGGCTCTTCCCGTTCCGCTGTTACGAACCGACGAGGTTCACAATCCATTTGCCGCTTCGCACGAGCCAGTTGCCCAGGGCGCATTTGATGAGCGTGAGGCTTTCGACCGCGACGTACATGGGCAGGATGGGCAGCTCGGTAAAGCGCGAGAGGAAGAAGGCCGCCGGGATGGACGCGAGCCAGGTGAACACGCTGTCAAAGACGAAGGTGATGACCGTCTTGCCGCCGGAACGCAGGGTGAAGTAGCAGGCGTTTGCGTAGGCGTGCAGAGGCATGAGCGCGGCGCCCACGAGCAGCAGCCGCACCGCGAGGGCGCGCACCCCCTCCGTGGTGTTATAGAGCCTTGGCAGCAGCGGCGACACCAGCGCCATCAGCGCGCCGACCGCCACGCTCAGCGCGACGGAGAAGGCGATCAGTTTGCGATCCTCGTCCCGGGCGCGCGCAAGCTCCCCCGCGCCGAGAAGCTGCCCGACGAGGATGGCGATGGCGTTGCCCATCGCGAGGAAGGCGCAGAAGAAGAGGTTTGAGATCGTCGAGGAGATGTTGAAGGCCGAGACCACCTCCAGCCCGCGCAGGGAATAGCACTGGTTGAGCGTGGTCATGCCGCCCGACCAGAGGAATTCGTTCACGAACAGCGGAAGCCCCATCACGGCGATCTGCCGCAAAAGCGCCCCCGGCACCCGCAGCGTGCGGAAGGCACCGCTGACGTAGGGGCAGCGCTCACGGTGGCGGTACGGCCAGAGCAGCACGACGCCGCACTCGACGAAGCGCGCAAGCACCGTCGCGATCGCGGCGCCCACCACGCCCATCGCGGGAAAGCCCAGCTTGCCGAAGATGAAGACGTAATTGAACATGAGATTGACAAAGACCGCGATGATGCCCGCCTTCATGGGCACTACGGTCTCGCCCGCCTCGCGCAGCGTACTCGCGTACACCTGCCCCAGCGCAAAGGGCACGAGCTGCCAGAGCATGACCGCGAGATAGTCCTTCCCATAGCGGAGCGTCGCGGTGAGGTCGAGCGCCTCCTCCCCCTCGTGGAGGAAGAGGGAGATCAGCCGCTCCCCGAAGAGCGAGAGCGCCCCGCCGAAGGCGAGCACCGCAAAAAACGCGACGAGGAGCTTGACGCGCATGGTCTGGCGCACGCCCTCGTGGTCGCCCTTGCCGAAGAACTGGGCGGTGAAGATGCCCGGCCCCGCGAGGCCGCCGAAGACGCAGAGGTTGAAGACGAAGAGCAACTGGTTCACAATCGCGACGCCGGACATGGGCTCCGTCCCCACCTGGCCGACCATGACGTTATCGAGGAGGCTTACGAAGTTTGTGATCAGATTTTGGATCAAGATCGGCAGCAGCACCGCGAAGAGCTTGCGGTAAAACGCGCGATCTCCGATATATTTGTTCATAGTAACGATTCATTCTGACCCTATACAGGGGGGAGTTCAGAGGGGGGGACGTCTCTGATTTTTCGCCTCGCCCTAAACGTCGGAAGGCGAAAAACAATTCTAAATAACGGGGCTTTGCCTCGGCAAAAACACCATAAGCCGAGCCATGCGAGGCCTCATGCCGACCAAACGAGGCGCGTCCCCCGTGCGCCTCGTGCGAGAAGCATGAGTGCCCCTGACTATTCAGTCCCCTTCAAGGGGACTGAATAGTTACTGTTCATAATGCTTCAAAAAACATCCCATCTCGGGTTCATATAGCCGTCGTTCCGGGAGATGCGGACGATCAGACGGTAGGCGGCGAGGAACATCAGCGCGACGAAGACGACGAAGACGGTGCTCATGCTCTCGGTCTGCTGAGAGGCGATGAAGTCATAGCAGCCGTGCAGCAGCGCCGGCACCAGCAGCGCCATCCGCCGGCAGCGCCGCGAGCGCCCCTCCTCCCCCGAAAGCGCCCGCTTCTTCGCCGCGCCGTACCACGCGCCCATGAATACGCCGAAGCAGGCGTGCCCCGGCACGGCGGTGATCGCCCGTGCGATAGCGGCGCCCATGCCGTAGCGCAGGACGTAGGCGATGTTCTCCCAGAGCGCGAAGCCCAGCGACACGCTCACCGCGTAGACCACGGCGTCAAAGAGGCAGTTGAAGTCCGGCGCGTGCCAGGTGCGCCTCTTGAGCAGCAGGTACTTGAAGCCCTCCTCCGCGAAGGCGACGATCCCGAAGTACATCAGCACGTCATAGGCAAGCGTCCCCTCCGGGTAAAACCAGCTCAGCACAAGGTCGCCGAGCTGCTCGGCCAGGCTTGCAAGCGTGGTCGAGACGATGCCCAACAGCACCAGCGAGGCGATCAGCCCAGGCGGCTCCGGCTCCAGCCGGTCGGCGCGATAGACCTTGATAAGCAGCCACAGCGCGGGCACCACCGCCGCGATAATCAGAATGCTTTGCACACTTAAACCTCCAAACGGATCCGTTTGACCAGAATTCCGGCCAGAAGGCCGATCACAACGCCCGCAAGCGTCCCGCTGAGCACGAGGAAGGGCAGATAATATCCGATCGCGTTCGTCCCCAGCAGCAGGCAGGCCATGGCGATCTGCCCCACGTTATGCAGCACGCCGCCCACGACGCTCACCGCGATCTCGGAGAAGAGCCCGGTCTTCCTGAGCGCGAGCATGCCGAGCAGGCTCAGCACCGCGCCCGCGACGCTGTAAAACAGGCTCGCGAAATTGCCGAAGAGCAGCGACACCAGCAGCACCCGCAAAAGGGAGATGAGCGCCGCCTCCCGCCAGCCGAGCTTGTAGAGCACGAACACCACCGCGATGTTGGCAAGCCCCATCTTCACGCCGGGGATCGCCACGAAGGAGGGGATCTGGCTCTCCACGAAGGAGAGGATCAGCGCCAGCGCGACGGCAAGCCCCATGACGGCCACTTTCTTTGTCCTCATGCCGCGCACCTCAGCCGAAGGCGTCCACGCCGCCGTCCTCCCCGCCCTCGACGGTGACGACCACCGCGTTGGGCAGGCAGACGATGAGCTGTCCGTTCAAGTGTATTTTCCCCATGTGCACGCAGATTTTATCCGGGCAGGTAGCCTCGGAGAGCCAGGCGTAGCCGTTTTCGATGACGAGGGTGTTGCTGCCGCCGTTCAGGGGGTAGACGCCGTTTTTGTCCAGCCGGTAGCGCGCGGCCTCCTCGCCCTCCACGATCACGACGGCGCAGGCGCCCTCCGCCTTCTGCGCGCCGAAAGCAAGCCAGAGCGCGAGGGCGATGAGCAGCAAAGCCAGGATCAGAAGCAGATCCCGCAGCAGAGTTTTCTTTTTCATGGTATTTCATTCCTGTTGAGAAGTGGTATCCCCTATTTTAGAAGCCCCGCCCCCCGTTGTCAAGCAGTTTAGCGCCTGGCGCTCAGGCATT
>CAJOFI010000126.1 GCA_905233595.1 uncultured Oscillospiraceae bacterium
GGAGTCCTCATATTCCTGCACGATGGTGCCCGTCTCGCGCAGCTTGGCGCTGATGCACTCAAGGTGCTTGGGGATGACGTTCTTGATGAGCACCTCGCCCCCCGTCGCGGCGGCGGCGACCATGTAGGTGCCGGCCTCGATCTGGTCGGGGATGATGGAGTAGCTGCCGCCGTGGAGCTTGTCCACGCCGTTGACCTTGATGGTATCGGTGCCCGCGCCGCGCACGTCGGCGCCCATGGAGTTTAAGAAGTTCGCGAGATCGACGATGTGCGGCTCACGCGCGGCGTTCTCGATGATCGTGCGCCCGGAGGCCAGCACCGCCGCGATCATGATGTTCATCGTCGCGCCGACGGAGACCTTGTCCAGATAGATGCGCGCGCCGTGCAGCCGCCCGCCCATCGCGTCGGCGTAGACGAAGCCGTTTTTCACGCTGATCTCCGCGCCGAGGGCTGTCATGCCCTTGATGTGCTGGTCGATGGGGCGCACGCCGAAGTTGCAGCCGCCGGGCATGGTGGTCTTCGCGCTGCCGAAGCGGCCGAGCATCGAGCCGATCAGATAGTAGGAGGCGCGGATCTTGCGCATGAGATCGTAGGGCGCGTCCTGATAGCGGGCGTTCGTACAGTCGATCTCGATGGTGGTGCGGTTGATGTAGCTGACGTGCGCGCCGAGCTCGGCGAGGATGGTCAGCAGCATATCGGTGTCGCTGATCTGGGGAATATTCTCAATGCGGCACACGCCCTCTACCAGCAGAGCCGCCGGGATGATGGCGACCGCCGCGTTCTTCGCGCCGCTGATCTCCACCTCGCCGTGCAGTGCCGTGCCGCCGTGAATGACATATTTATCCAAGTGTAGCACCTTCCAAATCTTTCAAGGGAGCTTCAGAGCTCACCAATTGATGATATTAACACAAGTTCATCCAATTTGCAACCGTTTGTTTACAGTTTGTGATCCTGGAGATATTTCTCCGCCTTCAGCACGGCGATGATGGTCTTGCCGTCCTCGATCTCGCCGCGCATGACCATCTCCACGAGCGTGCTGAGCGGGTACTTCTCCACGTTCAGATATTCGCCCTCGTCCGGGTGGCTCTTGCCCGCGTGCAGCCCGAAGGCGAGATAGATGTGCAGCACCTCCGTGGCGATGCCGGGAGAAGTGTAGTTCGGCCCCATGTACACGAGCTCGTCCGCCGTCAGGCCGGTCTCCTCCGAGAGCTCGCGCGCGGCGCTGTACAGGGGGTCCTCCCCCTTTTCGAGCTTGCCCGCAGGCGCCTCGAGCAGCATGCGCCCGAAGGGATAGCGGAACTGCCGCACCAGATAGCAGGTGCCGTCCCGGTCGATGGGCAGGACGGTCACGCCGCCCGGGTGCTCCACCACCTCGCGCTTGACGATGCGCCCGGTGTGCAGCTGCGCGCGGTCGAGCCGCACGTTCACAATCACGCCCTCATACTTCGTTTCGCCGTCGATGCGCTTTTCAATATAGTCCACGGGGAGCTCCTTTCCCGCGGCGGCTGCGCCGCGGAACGATTTACAGAAAAAGATTTACATAATTTCCACGAAGCAGTATAACACAGCCTTTTGAATTTTTCCATACATTTTGCGCGGAAAAACGCAAAAAATTTTCGGGTAATCTGGGTCAAATGGTCAAAAAAGTTCAATTTTGTTGTCATTTCGTTTCGCGTCGGAAACAATTTGGTTGCAGCTTGCTTTGTTCCCCCGGCTGTGATATAATCGCGGAACAAAGCAAAGAAAGGAACAGGATATGAAAAAGCTTTTGGTCTTTTTGCTTCTGGCCGTTCTGCTGCTCTCCGCCTGCGGGCAAAAGCCCGTCTACGGCGTGAGCAGCAATGAGGATAACAGCATCAGCGTCACCGCCGAAAACGGCCCCAAGGGCAGCGGCGGTCTCGGCTATCTCACGGTCGGGGAGGGCGAGACCGTGGTCGTCGCCTGCGCCATGAACGAGGGCGCGAAGCTGCAGCTTCGCTTCTTCGCGGGGCTGCTGGGGAGCGAGGACTTCCCCGACGAGCCCAGCCTTGAGCTGGAGGTCAGCGGCGGCGACACCGCGCGCGCCACGCTTGAGCCGGGGGAATACACCGTCGCCATCCTCGCCCAGAGCAAGCTGAGCGGCACGGCGCTCGTCTCCGTGGAGTCTTGAGAAACGGGGATGTGTAAAACACATCCCCGTAGTGTTGATTTTTGAGAAAAACGGATGAAAGGCAGCCGCTTTTCCGCCGAAAATGTTCCGGTCTAATCTCAAATCTCAAATCTCAAAACTCAAAACTCACGACTCGAAACTGGGGCTGTGAAAAACGAAGTTTTTCACAGCCCCAGTTCAGTTTTCAGTTTTTAGAGGAGAACGGTTTTTGTCTGAAAATCGGGAAGTGCTTGACAAATATATCGGTTGGTGATATATTGTATTTACGATATATCGGAAGCCGTTATAATGGAGAACACAGCATGAACAAGGATTTTGCCCTCACGGAAACCACTTATTATATTCTGCTCTCGCTCACGGAGCCTCGGCACGGCTACGGCATCATGCAGCGGGCGGAGGCGCTCTCCGGCGGGCGCGTCCGCCTCGCGGCGGGGACGCTGTACGGTGCGCTGAGCGCGCTGTGCGAGAAGGGCTGGATCCTGCTGCTCCCGGTCGTGGATGGCAGCAGGAAGAAGGAGTATATGCTCACGGAAAAAGGCTTTGCCGTGCTCTGTGGCGAGATCGAGCGCCTGCGGGACCTGCTGCGAAGCGGGGACGCGGTATTGGGAGGCTTGGAGAAATGACGGAACGGAAAACGGTCAACAAATGGTTCTGGGTCTGGGAATTTGACAGGGAAGAGCGCTGGCTCAACGAGATGGCGATGCAGGGCTGGGCGCTCTGCGGCGTGGGCTTTTGCCGCTACACCTTCGAGCGCTGCGAGCCAGGCGAGTACACCGTGCGGCTCGAAATGCGGGAAAACGACCCCGATTACCTCCGCTTCATGGAGGAGATCGGCGCGGAGTACGTCGGGCGCATGCTCAAGTGGATCTATTTTCGCAAACCGGCGGCGGAGGGCGCCTTCGAGCTTTTCGACCTGGACGCGAAGATCGCGCACCTCAGCCGCATCGCGAAGATGCTCTGGGTGGTGGGGCTTGCCAATCTGGTGATCGGCGTCTGCAACACCATCAGCCTGCACGGTTTCGGCGTCATCAATCTGCTCGTGGCGACGCTGCCGATGTACGCCCTCGGGCGCATCGAGGGCAAGAAGGAGGCGCTGGAGCAGGAGCGGGAAGTCCATGAGTAGCCCCGTGCGGGGGCGCTTCGCGCCCAGCCCCTCGGGCTATATGCATCTGGGGAACCTGCTGTCGATGCTGCTGGCCTGGCTTGACGCGAGGAGCCTCGGCGGCGAGCTCGTCTTTCGCATGGAGGATCTCGACCCCGCCCGCTCCAAGCAGGTCTACATCGACGCGCTTGTTGAGGACTTGCGCTGGCTGGGGCTGGACTGGGACGAGGGCTTCCCCGCACCGGGCTACGCGCAGTCGCAGCGCACGGCGATCTACGAGGAGGCGTTTGGGGTTTTGCGGCGGC
>CAJOFI010000127.1:0-5364 GCA_905233595.1 uncultured Oscillospiraceae bacterium
AAGTATTCCTGCACTTTTGCGCCTTGATCCGACGAAAATTTGCTCGGCATCCGCTCTCGCCGGATTTAATCAGCGCTTCCCTAACTGTTCAGTCCCCATAAAGGGGACTGAACAGTTACACAGCCCCTTCTTTCAATACCTGCACGCTTTTCAGCAGTGCTCGTGCAGCTCCTCGTCGTCCATCTCGCGGAAGTCCTCGGGATCGTAGGCGATGCCCTTCTTGTCATAGTAGTCCTTGACGGCGGCGCGCACGGCCTGCTCGGCGAGGACGCTGCAGTGGATCTTGTGCGTGGGCAGACCGTCCAGCGCCTCCACCACGGCCTTGTTCGACAGCTCCAGCGCCTCGCCGATGGTCTTGCCCTTGATCATCTCGGTGGCCATGGAGCTCGTGGCGATGGCCGAGCCGCAGCCGAAGGTGTTGAACTTGATGTCGGTGATGGTCTCGTTCTCGTCCACCTTGATATACATGCGCATGATGTCGCCGCACTTGGCGTTGCCCACCTCGCCGACGCCGTCCGCGTCCTCAATCTGCCCGACGTTGCGCGGGTTGCGGAAATGATCCATTACTTTTTCACTGTATAAAGCCATTGCTGATTCCTCCCAATGAAATGTTTTTACAAAGAAAATAGTGAATGGTGAAGAGTGAAAAGTGAAAAGTTAAGGCGCCGCTTCGCGGTGATTATAATCCGTTCCCCGAAGGGGAATTCACAGTTCACTATTCACTTTTCGTTAAATCAGATGCGGCCGCTGGCCCTTCTGCAGCTCGTCCCAGACGGGGGACATGTTGCGCAGATAGCTGACCACCTGGGGGACGGTCTCGATGATGTGGTCGATCTCCTCCATGCTGTTGTACTCCCCGATGGACAGCCGCAGGGAGCCGTGCGCGACCTCGTGCGGAAGCCCGATGGACAGCAGCACATGGCTCGGGTCGAGGGAGCCGGAGGTGCAGGCGCTGCCCGAGGAGGCGCAGATGCCTTGATCGTCCAGCATCAGCAGCAGGCTCTCCCCCTCGATGCCCTCAAAGCACATGTTCACCGTGCCGGGGACGTGGTGCTCGAGGCTGCCGTTGATCTTGCTGTGCGGGATCTTCGACAGCTCGGTGAAGAGCTTGTCGCGCATGGGGATGATTTTCGCGGTATTCTCTTCCATGTGCTCGCAGCTCTCCCTGAGCGCCGCCGCGAGCGCCACGATGCCCGCCACGTTCTCGGTGCCCGCGCGCTTGCCGCGCTCCTGCGCGCCGCCCTCGATGATGTTCGTGAGCACCATCCCGCGCCTTGCGTACAGGACGCCGACGCCCTTCGGGGCGTGGAACTTGTGCCCGGAGAGGGCGAGCAGGTCGATGTTCATCGCCTTGACGTCGATGGGCATGTGCCCCGCGGCCTGCACGGCGTCGGTGTGGAAGGGGATGCCGCGCGCGCGGCACAGCGCGCCGATCTCGGCGATGGGCTGCACGGTGCCGATCTCGTTGTTGGCGAACATCACGCTCACGAGCGCGGTGTCGGGGCGGATGGCGGCCTCTACGTCCTCAAGGCGGATCACGCCGTCGGCGTGGGGATCGAGCAGCGTGACCTCGAAGCCCTCCTTCTCGAGCTTCGCGAGCGTGTGCAGCACGGCGTGGTGCTCAAACTGCGTGGAGATCAGGTGCTTTTTGCCCTTGCGCGCGCCCGCTCTCGCCGCGGAGACGATGGCCTGGTTGTCGGCCTCGGAGCCGCCGGAGGTGAAGTAGATCTCGCGCGGCTCGGCGTTGATGCACTTCGCCACGGTCTCGCGCGCCTCCTGCAACGCCTCCGTCGCCTTCTGCCCGAAGGCGTAGAGGCTCGAGGGGTTGCCGTAATTTTCCGTCAGATAGGGCAGCATGGCGTCCAGCGCAGCCCTGGAAACGCTGGTCGTCGCCGCGTTGTCGGCATAAACAAACATAATACTTCGTCCTTCCTTATTATAATTTTCACTGGCCACTGGTCACTTATTCCATTTCTCCCCCAGCAGCAGATCCTCCAGCGTGATGTCGTCGAGGTAGCTGTTGGTCAGCTCGTCCAGCTCCTTCCACATGGGGAGGGTCATGCAGGCGCTCGCGTGGTCGCACTGGACGACGCCGTCACGGATGCAGGCCACCGGCGCAAGATTGTCCTCAATCGCGCGCAGGATCTCGCCTACGGTGTAATCCCCGTTCTCCCGGTTGAGGCGGTAGCCGCCCTCCTTACCGCGGGTGCTGTCCACCAGCTCCGCCTTTTTCAGGCAGCCCACGATCATCTCCAGATACTTCATCGAAATGCCCTGCCGCTCCGCCACGGTCTTGAGGGAGACGAAGCCGTCCTCCCGGTGCTGCGCCAGATCCAGCATCACCCGCAGCGCGTAGCGCCCCTTGCTCGTTACGTTCATGCACGCCTCCTGTTTTGAACTGCTGCTATATTACTACAATGTTAGTAGGAATTAAAGAGGCAATTCGCCGGAAAACGCCACTGTGCAGAATGTGCACAGCAGAACGCAAAATAATGCTTGCTTTATCGCGCTAATGTGTTATCATGCTAATGTACTTAAACCCAAGGAGGTTGGAGAGAATGAAAAAGATTTGTGTAATGCTCCTGTGCGCGGCGATGCTGCTGGCGCTGTGCGCCTGCGGGTCGCAGAAGCAGCAGAGCGCAGAGAGGACGAGCTTTATCATGGGCATCGACCCCGAGTACCCGCCCTTCAGCTATCTGGGGGACGACGGCAAGTACACGGGCTTTGACGTGGAGGTCTGCCAGGCGGTGTGCGACGCGCTGGGCTGGAAGCTGGAGATCTTCGCGGTCAACTGGGACGAAAAGCTCGTGCAGCTCGATTCGATGGAGTGCGACTGCGTCTGGTCGGGCATGACGATCCTCGAGAGTATGAAGGAAGCCGGCTATGTGATCTCCGCGCCCTACTACGACAGCACGCAGGTGCTGGTGGTCAAGGCGGACAGCGGCTACGCGTCCTCGGCCGATCTCGCGGACAAGGTCGTGGCGGTGCAGCTTGGCACCTCGGGCGAGGCGCTGCTGGGCGGCGAGCTTGCGGAGCTTGCCGGAACCTTTGAGAGCGTCTTGACCTGCGACAGCTTCCTCAAGTGCTTTACCGAGCTCGAGGGCGGCGCGGTGGACGCGGTGTTCGTCGATCTGCCTGTGGCGGCGAAGTACGCATCCGAGCACGACGTGAGCATCATTGACGAGAACCTCGGCGCCGAGCAGTACGGCATCGCCTTCCGTTCCGGCGACGGCGAGCTCTGCGCGCAGGTGGACGCGGCGGTGCAGAAGCTGGTCGAGAACGGCACCTACGCCGCCATTGCCTCCAAGAGCGAATACGCCGACATCGTCAACAATCTGATCTTTCTGAGCAAGTAGTAGTTTTCGGTTTTCAGCGTTCAGTTTTTAGGAGGAAATGGATAGGAAACGGCAGATAATATGCCGTTTCCTATCTTGCTGCCACCCCTCCTGTCTAAGGAACTGTGCAGAAATAAATTGTGCAAAGATGGCGTAGGATTTTTCGCCTGTAGCGAGGCGGAAAATCGCAGGAATACTTTGTGTATTTCAAGAAAGTTATTTCGGAACAGTTCCTAAAAACTGAAAGCTGAAATCTGTAAAAGAGGTTTTTCTATGTCCTTACTGACCATGATCGTCAAGATGAGCGAGGGGCTGGGCAAGACCTGCGCCATCTTTTTTCTGACGCTGCTGTTCTCCCTGCCCCTGGGCATGCTGGTGGCGCTGCTGCGCATGAGCAAGTCCAAAATCGTCTCCGCGATCACGCGCGCCGTCATCACCGTCCTGCGCGGTACGCCGCTGATGCTGCAATTGCTGGCCGTCACCTACGGCCCGTACTACCTCTTCGGCGCGGGCGTCGCGCGCAACAAGCTCATCCCCGTGGTGATCGCCTTCTCCATCAACTACGCGGCCTACTTCGCGGAGATCTACCGCGGCGGCATCGAGTCGATCCCCGTGGGGCAGTATGAGGCGGCGGAGGTGCTGGGCTACACGAAGGCGCAGACCTTCCTGCGCATCGTCCTGCCCCAGGTCGTCAAGCGCATCATGCCCAGCATCACCAACGAGGTGGTCACGCTGGTCAAGGATACCTCCATGGCCTTCACCGTCTCCTACCAGGAGATGTTCACCATCGGCAAGCAGATCGCCAATTCCCAGACCAGCTTTCTGCCCTTCGTGGTTGCGGGCGTGTTCTACTATCTCTTCAACGCCATCGTGGACTACGTGATGGGGCGCATCGAAAAGCGCCTGGACTACTACCGCTGAGGAGGAGAAGAACATGGACGAAAAGAAAAATCCCAGCATCCTCAGCATTCGGAAGCTGGAAAAGCAGTTCGGCGACAACCGGGTGCTGCGGGACATTTCGCTCTCCGTCGAGCGCGGAAACGTCCTGTCCATCATCGGCCCCTCCGGTTCCGGCAAATCTACGCTGCTGCGCTGCGCCTCGTTCTTAGAGCGCGCCGACGGCGGCGATATCCTCTACGACGGGCAGTACGCAGTGAAGGAGGGCGTCTATGCCTCCAAGGCGGAGCTGAACCGTTTTCGCACCCGTTTCGGGCTGGTTTTCCAGAATTTCCAGCTTTTCCCGCACTATTCGGTCATGAAAAACATCTGCGAGGCGCCGATCCTCCACGGGGAGGATCGCGCCGCCGTCGAGGCGCGGGCGCTGGAGCTGATCCGGAAGATGGGGCTTTCGGGCAAGGAGAAGGCCTACCCCTACCAGCTCTCCGGCGGGCAGCAGCAGCGCGTCGCCATCGCGCGGGCGCTGGCGATGAAGCCCGAGATCCTGTACTTTGACGAGCCGACCTCCGCCCTCGACCCGGAGCTGACCGGCGAGGTGCTCAAGGTCATCCGCCAGCTCGCCGAGGAGAAGATGACCATGGTCGTCGTCACGCACGAGATGCCCTTCGCCAAGGCGGTCAGCAACCGCGTCATCTTCATGGCGGGCGGCGTGATCGTCGAGCAGGGCGATCCGATTGCGGTGTTTGAAAACCCGCGTGAGGAGCGGACGAAGCAGTTTCTGCGGGTGTTCGAGCGGTGAAAATCAGCATCTTTGACCCCACGGGGAATATCACCGCCCTCGTGGAGAGCCCCGTCCCGGTTGAGAGGCAGCCCGCCGTCGCCGCCGCGGTCATGGAAAAGCACCGCGAGGTGGAGCAGGTGGGCTTCGTGCGCTTCGAGGGGGAGCCCTCGCTGCGCATGGCGGGCGGCGAATTTTGCGGCAACGCGAGCATGAGCGCGGCGGCGCTCTGCCTGCTCAGAAGCGGCGAACACGAGGGGGCGCTCTCCCTGCGCGTCTCCGGCGCGGCGCGGCCTGTCCCGGTGCGGCTTCGCGCGGCGGGGGAGGGCTTCGCCGCCACCCTGCGCATGCCGG
>CAJOFI010000127.1:5390-8036 GCA_905233595.1 uncultured Oscillospiraceae bacterium
CGGGGGCGCTTGCGCTCGTGCGGATGCAGGGCATCTCCCATCTGATCGTCCCGGCGGCGTCGCCCTTCTTTTCACTGCTGGAAAGCCGCGAGCAGGCCGAGCGGGCGGTCAGGCAGTTCTGCGCGGAGATCACGGCCGAGGGGCTGGGGCTCATGTTCCTCGACGGCGACAGCCTGCGCCCGCTCGTGTTCGTTCCGGGCGGCGATACGGTCTTCTGGGAAAACTCCTGCGCCAGCGGCAGCGCCGCCGTCGGCGTCTGGCTCGCGGAAAAAACGAAAGCCCCCGTCAGCCTTGCGCTGCGGGAGCCGGGCGGTATTCTGCGCGTGGAGAGCAGCCGGGGCGAGACCTGGCTGAGCGGGCACACGCGGCTTGTCAGCGAAGAGTGAACAGTAAATGTTTTCAGTTCCTTATAAAATATGGGCGGGTTCGTAACAAATGAGACGAATCCGCCCATATTTCTGCGAAACGGGCACCCCCGTCACCTCAAAACTCAAAACTGTTTCAGCGGATCGTGTAGCGCAGGCTTGCGAGCATGGCCTGCACGTCCTTATGCGCGGGCAGGGTGGTGTAGTCCTCGTCGTACTCGGGGTTTTTCATCAGCGTCACGAGCAGATAGCTGTTCGTATCGTTCGGGATGGGCAGATGCAGGCAGACGTTGTCCCCGTCGATGAAGCGCACGCCCTCCGTCTCGCCATAGCGCACGGGCGCGACGCCCTGATACTTCTCGCCCAGCCCCCTGACGTGGGCGGCGAAGTCCTCCCCGTGGTAGTAGGCGGCGTACTCAAGCTGCATATTGAAGTCCTCGCCGCAGACCAGCGCGACGTGGGAATCGCTGGAATAGCTGGGAAATTCGTCCTCGATGACGACGAAGCTGTACTTCTCGGGGTCGTAGTTGAGCTCCATCTCCACGGTGGCGGCGTTCTGGAAGCCGGAGATAAAGCTGTAGCTGCCGACGCAGAGGGCTTTGGGCGCGGCCTTCGCCGCCGGGGCGGGGGAAACGGGCGCGGCCTCCTGCGCGGGCTTTTTCAGCAGCGCCGCGACCCCGGCCGCGAGCGCCGCGGCGGCCGCCAGCGAAAGCGTGGCAACGACGCGGTTTTTACTCATAGAGAACACTCCTTCTCTTTGTTTTTATGGTATTATACCCCGCGGGAGGCGGCAAAACAAGGGCAAAACTGTGAACATGGCACAGCCCCATTGCGGAATCGTGAATTTTTTACAAATCCCCTTTACAAAAAATCCTCCCCGTGTTAAATTGTTTCCAGCGGAAACGCAAAAATTTGACTTCAAATCAGGAGGATATGAATATGAAGAAATGGGTATGTCCCGTATGCGGTTACGTCCATGAGGGCAACGAGCCCCCCGAGAAGTGCCCCGTGTGCAAGGTTCCCGGTTCCAAGTTCACCCTGCAGGCGGAGGAGCTGAGCTGGGCGGCCGAGCACGTGGTCGGCGTCGGCAAGGTCTTTTCCGATGAGGTTCCCCAGGAAGTACGCGATGAGATTATCGCGGGTCTGCGCTCCAACTTCGAGGGCGAGTGCTCCGAGGTCGGCATGTATCTCGCCATGGCGCGCGTCGCCGAGCGCGAGGGTTACCCCGAGATCGGCGAGTACTGGAAGAAGGCCGGTCTTGAGGAGGCCGAGCATGCCGCCAAGTTCGCCGAGCTGCTGGGCGAGGTCGTGTGCGACTCCACCAAGAAGAACCTGCAGGTGCGCGTAGACGCCGAGAACGGCGCCACCGCCGGCAAGACCGAGCTGGCCAAGCTCTGCAAGAAGTACAATCTCGACGCCCTGCACGACACCATCCATGAGATGGCGCGCGACGAGGCGCGGCACGGCAAGGCCTTCAAGGGTCTGCTGGAGAGATACTTCAAGTAAGGAATTGCCCTTCGGGCACTTCCCCCCCGTAGGGGGAAGCAACTTTGAAAGGAGATTTTGAATCATGCGTTATGTCTGCAACGTCTGCGGCTGGGTCTATGATGAGGACGAGGCCGGTGTGAAGTGGGAGGATCTGCCCGACGATTTCGCCTGCGAGCTCTGCGGCGTCGGCAAGGAAGATTTCTCCCCCGAGGAGTAATACGTCGAGCCTCTGGAAAACGCGGTTTTCCAGAGGCTCGTTATTTGGATTGTTAAGCCGCGAGAAGGTTCCGAGAAGACCTCAAAACTGGGGATGTGAATCAACGGAGTTTTTTCACGTCTATTCGGAGGTTTTCACGAATACCGCGCCCCTGGTGTTGACGCTGCGGTTGCTCTGATTGTCGATGTCGCTGCTGTTGCGCTCGAAGCGGCAGCCGGGGAAGCTCAGCACCTCGCGGCTGGGGGTCTTCAGAATCTGGAAACCGATGCCGTTGCCGATGAACTGATCGCCCGAGTAGGTGGGGGAGGCGAGGGTGGAGGCGCCCGAGTTGAAGCGGAAGCCCACGCCGTTTGCGATAAAGCTACAGTCGAAGGCGGCGACCCAGGAGCCGTCGCGGGAATCCACGCCGATGTCCCAGCCCTCGAAGCGGCAATCGCGCAGGATCGCCCCCTCCTCCGCCGAGAGACCGGTGCCGCCGCTGCCGATAAAGTCCACGCCGCTGAACTCCACGAGCTGGGGCGTGCGCACCTGGACGTAGACGGTGCCGGTGAAGCTCGTGCGCTGCTCGCCGTCGCT
>CAJOFI010000128.1 GCA_905233595.1 uncultured Oscillospiraceae bacterium
CGTCACCGACCGCGGCGTCAAGGCCACCGCCGCGACGGTCAAGCTGCTGGTGAGAGGCGGCTATACGATTCGGTAAACAATCGACAATTTGCGACAAATAAAAATGAGTCTATATCGAGAAAGCGCGGTATAGGCTCATTTTTGCGTGTTATTCGACGCCGAGCGCCGTGATGGCCTGCCGCATGGCGCGCCATTCCGCCAACAGCGCTGCGTACTTCTCGCGGCCAAGGTCCGTCAGCTCGTAGTATTTCCTCGTCGGGCCTTCCGAGGTCTTGCCCGCGAAACTGCGCGTACAGCCCTCTTTGCAGAGTCCGCGCAATATCGCGTAAATAGCGCTTTCCTGCGTGTCGGGGAAGGCGTCGTGCAGCCGTCGCAGCAGTTCGTAGCCGTACTGCGGGCTCTGCGTCAGTTGCCCAAGCAGGCACAGCTCCAGCAAATCCTTTTTCAGCACAGGCACACCCCCGCGACAACGACGCCGACGGCGGCGACAACAGCGCGTTCGCGCTCCATCTCCGCGAGGTAGAATAGGATGGCGTCCGGCTCGATGGTGAGCCGCGTGGCGAAGAGGAAGCTCATCATGACCACCAACTGCGTCGTCAGCGCAAGGACGAACAGCACGCAGACCGCCAGCACAGTGAACGCGCGCAGCCAGTGGCGGTACTCCTTCTGATCCGCGACCAGCTTCGCTGCCTGCACGGGATCGCCGATGTCCCGTAGCAGCTCCTCGTCGGAGCGTCCGTTCGCGATGTCCTTGTAATCTGCGATCACCTCTGCCGCGTCCTCCGGCAGCAGCCACCGCGCCGCGGGGCTTAGGCGCGACATGTAATCTTTTTTCATAGGGGCTATCTTCTTTCTTGACTACTGATAATTTTATAGTAGCTACCAACGAAAGGGTAGCACGAGCAGGCACGAATGTCAATAAGCTACTGAAAAAAATATAATAGTCAGGCAAAGAGAGGGGCGGCTTCCGCCGCCCGCTCATTTTGCATGATTTACTTCTTGCTGTAGTCGTAGAAGCCCTTGCCGGACTTGCGGCCCAGCTGGCCGCCGCGGACCATCTTCTTGAGCAGCAGCGCCGCGCGATACTTGGGATCGCCGGTCTCGGTGTAGAGCACGTCCATGATGGCGAGGCAGACGTCGAGGCCGATGAAGTCGCCGAGGGCGAGGGGGCCCATCGGGTGGTTCGCGCCAAGCTGCATGGCCTTGTCGATGTCCTCGACGGAGGCGACGCCGGTCTCGACCAGGCCGATGGCCTCGTTGATCATCGGGATCAGGATCTTGTTGACGACGAAGCCGGGAGCCTCCGCGACCTCGACGGGATCCTTGCCGATCTCCTTGGAGAGGTTGTAGATGAAGTCAAAGGTCTCCTGCGTGGTGTTGGCGCCGCGGATGACCTCGATGAGCTTCATGCTGGGCACGGGGTTGAAGAAGTGCATGCCGATGACGGGGTGCTTGAGGCCGAGGCCCATCTCGGTGACGGAGAGCGAGGAGGTGTTGGTGGCGAAGACGGTGGACTCCTTGCACATGGCGTCCAGCTCGGTGAGCAGCTCGCGCTTGACGGACATCTTCTCGGCGACGCACTCGATGACGAGGTCGGCGTCGGCCGCCGCGGACTTCTCCTCCACGAGGATGTTGTTCATGATGGCGTCCTTGGCTTCCTGCGTCATCTTCTCACGGGCGACGAGCTTGTCCAGCTTCGCGCTGAGGTTGTCCTTGTGGCGCTGCGCGGACGCAACGCTGGACGCGTACATCAGGGCGGTGTGGCCCTTTGCCGCGAAGACCTGCGCGATGCCGCTGCCCATGGTGCCGGCGCCGAAGATTGCTACTTTCATGTTGGTGTTCCTCCTAGTTTTTATTTGAAATTCAGGGATTTCTCAGTGATTGGTAAACGGATCGTGCTTGCGCTTTTCGAGGAAAGCGCCCATGCCCTCCTGCTGGTCGCCGGTCTGGAAGCAGGAACCAAAGGCCTTCTCCTCGCAGACGACGGCCTGCTCGATGGGCAGCGCCGCGCCCTCGTTGATGGCCTTCTTGCAGGCGCGCACCGCGATGGGCGCGTTGGCGGCGATGGTGCTCGCCAGCTTCTCCGCCGCGGCGTACAGCTCGTCCGCCGGATAGACCGCGTTCACGAGGCCGATGCGGAGCGCTTCGTCCGCCTTGATGTTGCGGGCGGTGTAGATCATCTGCTTCGCCATGCCGGGGCCGACGATGCGCGCGAGGCGCTGGGTGCCGCCGAAGCCCGGCGTGATGCCGAGGCCCACCTCGGGCTGGCCGAACACCGCCGTGTCGGAGCAGATGCGGAAATCGCAGGCCATGGCCAGCTCGCAGCCGCCGCCGAGGGCGTAGCCGCCCACCGCCGCGATGACGGGGATGGGGAGGCTCTCCAGCTTCAGGAACACGTCGTTGCCCTGCTTGCCGAAGGCTTCGCCGCCGGCAGGGTCAAGGTCCTTCATCTGCGCGATGTCCGCGCCCGCGACGAACGACTTTTCGCCCGCGCCGCGCAGGATGACGCAGCGGATCAGCTCGAGGTCGATGGCGTCCAGCGCCGCGTCGAGGTCGGCGAGGACCTGCGCGTTGAGCGCGTTGAGCGCCTCCGGGCGGTCGATGACGAGATACGCGATGTCGCCCTTGGGCTCATACTTCACGAAAGGCATAGGAAACAACCTCCTTGCACATATTTGAAACCATTATACGGGACAATGGCATTTTTTGCAAGAGAAAGAAAGGGATGTTTTGTTATTTTTTTAACATTCCGATTTTGCACTTGCCATGCGGAGGCATTTTGGGTATCATACGCAAGGAAAGAGAGGGCGACCCCATGAGAATGCGTAAGAAAAAGAACCTGATCCCCCGCATGGAGCGCTGCGAGGCGTATCAGATCAAGGACCCCTATGACCGCAAGGGCCATTGGCGGGAGCTGATGCCCGAGGCGCGGGAGCTGCGCGTGGAGCTGGGCTGCGGCAAGGGCCGCTTCACCGCCGAGACCGCGAAGGCGGAGCCGGACGTGCTGTTCATCGCCATTGAGAAGGTGCCGGACGCGATGGTGGTCGCCATGGAGCGCGCCGCGCGGGAAAACCTGCGCAACGTCTGGTTCGTGGATGCGGACGTGAACCAACTGCCGGAGTTCTTCGAAAGCGGCGAGGTCAGCCGCATCTATATCAACTTCTGCGACCCGTGGCCCAAGAGCAATCAGGCGAAGCGCCGTCTGACCCACGGGAATTTCCTGACGCTCTATCGCAAGGTGTTGGTACCGGAAGGACAGATCCATTTCAAGAGCGACAACGAGAAGCTGTTCGCGTTCTCGGTGGAGGAGATCCCGCAGTTCGGCTTCACCCTCAGCGAGGTGACCGACGACCTCCACGCGGACGGCCCCAAGGGGGTCATGACCGACTACGAGGCGAAATTCTACGAGCTGGGTACGCCCATCCACCGTCTGGTGGCGACGATGCAGCCGTGGGAGGAGCCCAAACAAGAGAAAAACGACGAAAAGCAGCCGTGAGGCTGCTTTTCCCATGCAAAAACTGATT
>CAJOFI010000129.1:0-1567 GCA_905233595.1 uncultured Oscillospiraceae bacterium
CGCTTGACCTCCACGTCCTCGAAGGCGTGGGGCATGTGGTAGCATTTGCTGCGCGAATCGCAGTAGATGCAGCCGTGTGTGCAGCCGCGATAGAGATTCATGCCGTTCGAGGCGCTGAGGATCGTTTTGGCGTCTACAAAGTGCATCGTTCTCCTCCTTCGCGAATGCACTTCCAGACCCCGCACAGCCGTTCGAAGCTCCAGGCAGCGTTTGCGGGGCTCGTGGAGGGAAGGCAGACGGCGGGGATACCCAGCTCCGGCTCGATGCAGCGGGCATAGAGCCGCGCGGCGGTCTTCCCGTTGACGTAGATGCGAGAAAGCCCGGAGAGATCCAGGATCGGGCGCAGGTCGTTCGGCACCGCGTCCCGGATCGAGCTGTCAGCAGAGCCCTCAATGCTGCAGGAGGCGAGCACGTCCCACAGCGCGACGCGGTTTCGCAGCAGGAGAGCGGTCTTCTCCGCCACCGTCACGGGAACGGGCTCTTCGTACACCGCCGCCAGCACGCGCCAGAAGCGGTTCTGCGCGTGACCGTAGAAAAAAGCCGCCTCGCGCGATTTGACTGAGGGAAAGCTCCCGAGGATCAGAAGCTCGCTGTTTTCGTCATAGACCGGCGGGATCGGGTGCAGGATCGAAGCGCGCCCGCCGGAGGCTCTCTCCGCCATGCGTCCACCTCCAATTATATAATGCTGACAGTTTACCATTCTACAACATGCGGCGCAATACGGCAAGAGCAAAAGAAACGACCGGGCAGCCTGCCTAAACAGAAACGACTGTATTTGTACATAACGCCTAAACAAGCGCGATTTTGCGCGGATTGTTACAAACTTGTCTATGAAAAATGTTAAAGAACTGTGAAAATTGGGTAGACAGGGCACGACAAATTGTGTTAAAATTGATTTTAGGTAAACAGTCCCGTCAATATGATATGAGGTGAAGCTTTATGTCCCAAACATTTATAGGCGGCGTACATCCCGACTATAGGAAAGCACCCCAGATCCCGGTCACGGAGATCACGCCGCCGGCTCAGGTGGTCATTCCAATGGCGCAGCATATCGGCGCGCCCTGCCAGCCGCTGGTGAAAAAGGGCGACTATGTCAAGATGGGTCAGAAGATCGCCGATAATCCCGCGCCCGTCTCCGCGCCGATCCACGCGAGCGTGTCCGGCACCGTCGTGGCGGTGGAGCCGAGACCGCACCCGCTGGGCGATATGATCCTGTCCGTCGTGATTGAGAACGACTACAAGGATGAGCCGGACTTCCTGCCGCCCCTCACGCCCGAGGAGCGCCGCGATCCCGACGCGATCCTCCAGCGCATCCGCGAGGCCGGTGTGGTCGGCATGGGCGGGGCGATGTTCCCGACGGCCTTCAAGATCCGCGGCGGCATCGGCAAGGTGGACAAGCTCGTCATCAACGGCGCCGAGTGCGAGCCGTATCTGAACGGCGACCATCTGACCATGCTCAATTACCCCGAGCAGCTTTTGAAGGGCATTGAGCTCGTGCGCATCGCAAGCGGCGTGGAAAAGGCCTATTACGGCATTGAGGAAAACAAGCAGGACGCGATTGACCTTC
>CAJOFI010000129.1:1622-5647 GCA_905233595.1 uncultured Oscillospiraceae bacterium
AGGTCTTCGCGGTGACGGGGCGCTCAGTCAAGCCGGGCGGGCTGCCCTCCGGCGTGGGGGCGAACGTGGTCTCGACGCGCACCTGCTACGCGATCTACCAGGCCGTGTACGAGGGTAAGCCGGTCATCGAGCGCATCGTCTCCGTCGCGGGCAGCGCTCTGAAGACGCCGGTGAACGCCCTGACAAGGGTCGGAACGCCCTTCTGGTATCTTGCCGAGCAGTGCGGCGGCTTTGTCAAGACCCCGCGCAAGATCGTCCTCGGCGGGCCGATGATGGGCATTTGCGCCACGAGCTTTGACGCGCCCAACATCAAGGGCACCGCGGGCGTGCTGTTTTTCACCGAGGAGGAGGATCGGCACGAGGAGGAGCCGCACTGCATCCGCTGCGGCAAGTGCATCCAGGTCTGCCCGATGCGCCTCGAGCCGGTGTTCATGTACATGTACTACTCGAAGGGCGACTTCGAGAACATGGAGAAATACCATGTGAACGACTGCTTTGAGTGCGGAAGCTGCGCCTTCAACTGCCCGGCCCGTATGCCGCTGACCCACGCGTTCAAGACCGCGAAGCTGATGTTCCAGGCGAAGGCCATGAAAGAGAAGGCCGCCGCCGAGGCCGCAGCAGCAAAGGAGGCCAAGTGATGAGCGATAAGAAAGAAAGAATCATTCTTGACGTTGCCTATCAGCCCCAGGTTCGTACCGATATCAACACCCAGCGCCTGGCGCTTCTCGTGATGGCGACCTCCGTGACCTCGGCGGTGTTTTTTGAGTGGCTCTATCGCAAGCTCATGAAGAAGAGCCAGAGCATCGACGATCTCTCCGCTGTCGTAACGGGTCTTCTGCTCGCGCTCACGATGCCCGCCAACGCCCCGGCCTGGATCCCCGTCGTCGGCACCTTCTTCGCCATCGTCGTGGTCAAGCAGCTCTACGGCGGCATCGGCAAGAACTTTCTGAACCCCGCGCTGGCGGCTCGCGCCTTCCTGCTCGCGTCCTATTCCACCGCGCTCTCCGGCAGCTACCTCGTGCCGCGCGGGCTGAAAAACGCGGTGGACGCCGTCACGATGGCGACTCCGCTGAGCGTTCTCTACGGCGAGGGCTATATGCCCGCGATCTACTCTGTCAAGTCCATGTTCCTCGGCAATATGCCGGGCGCGCTGGGGGAGATCAGCACGATGGCGCTGCTCATCGGCGGCATCTACCTCGTGGCGCGCAAGGTCATCACCTGGCATATCCCGGTCTCCTTCCTCGGCACCGTATTCGTGCTGAGCCTGCTTTTTGGCGGCGGGCACATGAACCACGCCGAGTACGCGGTGTACACGCTGCTCTCCGGCGGTCTGATGCTCGCGTCCATCTTTATGGCGACTGACTACGCCTCCAGCCCGGTCACGCTCAAGGGGCAGCTCCTCTACGGCGTCGGCTGCGGCGTGCTGACGGTTCTGATTCGCAAGTTCGGCAGCTATCCGGAGGGCGTGACCTACGCCATCCTCATCATGAACCTCTGCGCCTGGGCGATCGACAAGCTCTTCCACCGCCCCCAGTTCGGCGTCAGCAAGGAGGATCTCGAAGCCGCGAAGGCCGCGAAGAAGGCTGCAAAGGAGGCTAAGAAATGACGAGCGACGTGAAAAAGGTTTTGAAGCTCAGCTTCATTCTGTTTTTGATCTGCGCCATTACGGCCGGTATCCTCGGCGTCGTCAATGAGGTCACGAAGGAGCGGATTTATCTGCAAAAGAACGCCAAGACCATCGAGGCCTTCTCCATCGTGCTCCCGGCGGAGCGCTATGAGGAAGTCGGCTATGACTACGCGGCCTTCCCGACGGTCGATCAGGTCAGCCGCTGCGACGCGGGCTACGTGGTGCAGACCACGGTCTCCGGCGCACAGGGCAGCATCACGATGGTCGCGGGCGTCGATCACGACTACAAGTGCACCGGCATCTCCATCATCGAGCACTCCGAGACCTCCGGCCTCGGCGCGAACGCGGCAAGCTCGGCGGAGGTCGGCGTCAAGTTCCGCGAGCAGTTTATCGGCCAGGGGGAGGACATCGCCCTGAGCAAGTCCGGCGGCAGCATCGAGGCGCTCACCGGCGCGACCATTACATCCAACGCCGTAACCGAGGCGGTGGCGACCAGTATCGCCGTCGTGAAATCTCTGGGTTGAGGAGGGAAGGCTAAATGAATATCAAAAAACAGTTTCAGGAAGGCCTGATCACCAATAACCCCGTTCTCGTGCAGCAGATCGGCATGTGCGCCACGATGGCCATTACCACGACGCTCTTCAACGGCATCGGCATGGGGCTTTCGGTGCTCGTCATCCTCACCTGCTGCAACGTGGTGGTTTCCGCTATCCGCAGGATCATTCCCGACGAGATCCGCCTTGCCATCTTCGTGGTCGTGATCGCGGGCTTCGTCACCATTGTAGACCTGCTGCTGCAGGCTTATATCCCGGCGCTGAGCGCGTCGCTCGGCGTGTTCATCCCGCTGATCGTCGTCAACTGCATCATCATCGGCAGGGCGGAAGCCTTCTGTCAGAAGAATACCGTGTCGGCGAGCTTCTTTGACGGCATCTTCCAGGGTCTGGGCTATACGGCTGTGCTCATCATCATGTGCGTGTTCCGCGAGCTGGTCGGCTCCGGGCGCTTCGGCGGCGGTCTCATAGACGTGGCCGAGGGCTTCCGCGTCACCCTCGACGGCACCGGCGGCGGGATCCAGATCTTCCCGGCGGAGTACGGCGCGGGCATCATGAACCTGCCCTTCGGCGGCTTCATCACGCTGGGGCTCCTGATCGCGGTGATGCAGTACGCGCTCAAAAAGAGCGAGAAGAAGAAAGCGCTCGCGGCGCGCAAGGCCGCCGAGGAAAAAGCCAAACTGGAGGAGGACGAATAAATGCTTACCAATATTCTGGCCATCTCTCTTGGCGCGATTCTGACCAATAACTTCATTTTTTCCCAGTTTTTAGGCTGCTGTCCCTTCCTTGGCTGCTCGAGCAAGGTGGATACCGCCGCGGGCATGGGGCTTGCGGTCGTGTTCGTGATGGGGCTTGCCTCCGCGATTTGCTGGGTCATCGACACCTATATCCTGCTTCCGCTGGGGCTTGCGTTTCTGGAGACCCTGGCCTTCATCCTCGTCATCGCGGCGCTGGTACAGCTCGTGGAGATGTTTCTCAAGAAATCCGTCCCCTCGCTCTACTCCGCCCTCGGCATCTACCTGCCCCTCATCACCACCAACTGCGCGGTGCTGGGCGTGGTGCTGCTGAACGTGCAGAACGACTATAATTTCATCGAGTCCGTGGTCTACGGCGTTACCGGCGGTCTGGGCTTCCTGCTTGCCATCGTGCTGTTTGCCTCTGTGCGCGAGCGCATCCAGTTCTCCGATTACCCGGAATGCTTTGACGGCTTCCCGATCTGCCTCGTGTCGGCGGGTCTGGTGGCGCTGGCTTTCATGGGCTTTAACGGCATGAAGATCTTTTAAGGAGGGCTGAGGGTCATGATTTTTATTCTGAGAGCCATTCTCGTCCTCGGCGTCCTCGGTGGTCTGTTCGGCGCGGTGCTGGCTTTTGCCGCGAAGATCTTCCACGTGGAGGTCGATCCTCGGGAGAAGGCGGTGCGCGAGGCGCTGGCGGGCGCCAACTGCGGCGGCTGCGGCTATCCCGGCTGTGACGGCTACGCGAAGGCGGTCGCAGCGGGGGAGGCGCCCTGCAACAAGTGCGTCGCGGGTGGCGCGGCAACGGCTGCAAAGGTCAGCGAGATCATGGGCGTGTCCAACGAAGGCGCGGAGAAGCTCGTCGCTTTCGTGCCCTGCTCGGGCAGCACGGAGGCCGCCGAGCTGCGCTTCCACTATTCCGGCCCGGAGGACTGCCGCGCGGCTATGCTCTTCGGCGGCAAGAGCAGCAAGCTCTGTACCTTCGCCTGCATCGGCCTCGGCAACTGCGCAAGAGCCTGTAAATTCGACGCGATGCACGTGGAAAACGGCGTCGCGAAGGTCGATCGCTACAACTGCGTCGGCTGCGGCGCCTGTGTGGACGCCTGCCCGAAG
>CAJOFI010000130.1 GCA_905233595.1 uncultured Oscillospiraceae bacterium
TCGTTGTCAAATCTTGAAATACACAAAGTATTCCTGCGATTTTCCGCCTCGCTACAGGCGAAAAATCCTACGCCATCTTTGCGCAATTTATTTCTGCACCGTTCCTAACTCCAAACTGAAAACTGAACTACGCCTCGTGCGCGCCGACTCTCTGCTCGTAGAGCTCGGTGAAGAGCTCGTCCTCGCCCTTCGGGAGGCTGATCTTGCTCTCGGCCTCCTCCGCGCGATCCACCCAGGGGGTGTAGGCGTTGCGCCCGTTGGCCTGCGCCTCGAGCAGGATGCCGATGAGCGTGTTGGAGATGAGGTAGCCCGGCACCGTGAAGTGCCAGCGCCCTTCCTCCTCCACCGCCCAGCCCTTCTCGGCGAAGGCGCGCAGCGTGCGCAAAATCGGCTTCCAGTCGGACTGGCAGCGGCGGCGGTAATCCTCCTCGGAGACGCCGCGGCTCGTGCGCATGGCGAGCATCAGATACTCCACCGCGCGCTCGAGCGTGTCCACCCGCTCGTACTCGTCCACGATGCTGGCGCGGTGCGTCACGCGGGAGACGTACAGCTTCAGATCCTTGACGAAGCTGTAACGCAGGTTCCCCACGCAGGAGTGCGCGCCGGGGCCGAAGCCCATGTAGTCGTCGAGGTTCCAGTATTTGAGATTGTGCTTCGACTCAAAGCCGGGGGCGCAGAAGTTGGAGATCTCGTACTGCCGGTAGCCGTAGCGCGAGAGCATCTCGGCGGCGTAGGAGTACATATCCGCCTGCTCGTCCTCGTCGGGCAGGATGGGGGATCCGGCGTACTCGCTGTACATCCTCGTCCCCTCCTCGAGCTTGAGGCCGTAGCAGCTGATGTGCTCCGGGTGCATCTCCACGATTTTGGAGAGGGTCTCCGCCCAGTCGCTCTTGGTCTGGCTGGGCAGACCGTACATGAGATCGAGGCTCAGATTGTCAAAGCCCGCACGCCGCGCGTCGCGGAAGGCGCGCTCGGCCTGCTGAAAGCTGTGGCGGCGGCCGATGAGCTTCAAAAGGTCGTTGTTCGTCGCCTGCACGCCGATGGACAGGCGCGTCACGCCCTCCTGCCGCAGCGTTTTGAGCATGGCGGGGCTCATGCTGTCGGGGTTGCACTCCACCGTGACCTCCGCGTCCAGGCGCACGTTGCCGTTGCGCTTTAAGAGGTCGAATAGCTCCCCGATGCGCTCCGCGCCGTAGTAGCTGGGGGTGCCGCCGCCGAAGTAGATGCTGTCCACCTCGTAGTTTTTGATCCCCGGGGCGGATTCGGCGATATGCTCGAGCAGCGCGCTGTGGTACTCCGGCATCAGATCGTCGCAGCCGGCAAGCGAATAAAAATCGCAGTACGCACACTTGCTGGCGCAGAAGGGGATGTGGATGTAGATACCGAGTCGTGGTCTCATAGACGAGCTCCTTCGGAGAAAAATGAAGATTGAAAACTGAAGAATGAAGAATGAAGAATTATGGCGTTCCCTTCGGGAACGAATTTTTAATCGTCGCTTATCTGCTCACTCTTCACCCTTCACTTTTCACTGGAATCAGAACAGCTCCGCGACGGCTTCGACGAACTCGATCGGCTCCTCCACGTCCACACCGGCGGAGAGCTCGGCGAGCGCGTAGAGCACGCGGGAGAGGCGCTTGGCCTTGTCCTTGTCGCTTTCAAAGGCGGCCTTGAGCACCTCAAAGCTGTGGTGGGCGGGATTGAGCTCCAGCACGCGGGTGGCGCGCAGCTTGCGCATCTCCTCGCTGGGGCCGTGGCGGAAGTAGCGCTCCATCTCCAGCGTGAGCCCGCCCTCGGTCGTGAGGCAGCAGGGCTGGGTGGAGAGTTTGCGGCTCAGGCGCACCTTGGAAAGCCCCTCGCCGACGGAGTCCTTCACGAAGTCCAGCAGCTCCTTGTTCTCGATGTCGCGCTCCTCGGCGGCCTTCTTCTCCTCCTCGGTCTCAAAGCCGAGGTCGTCGGTCACGACGTTGCAGAAGCTCTTGCCGTCCTGCTCGCGCAGCGCGTCGAGCACCATCTCGTCGAGCGGGCTCGTGAGGCAGATGATCTCATAGCCGCGCTCGCGCACCTCCTGGCACTGGGGCAGGTTCATCGCCTGCTTGACGGAGGCGGAGGTGGCGTAGTAGATGCTCTTCTGGCTCTCGGGCATGTTTTCGACGTATTCCTTGAGCGTGACCATGTGCTCCTCGGAGGTGTAGAAGAGCAGCAGGTCGCGCAGAAAGTCCTTGTAGCGGCCGTACTCGTCGCAGACGCCGACCTTCAGATCGTTGCCGAAGTTGCGGAAGAACTCCTCGTACTTGGGCTTGTCGTCCCGCAGGAGCTTTTCCAGCTCGCCCTTGATGCGCTTTTCGAGGTTCTGGCCGATGATGCGAAGCTGCCGGTCATGCTGCAAAATCTCGCGGGAGATGTTCAGCGAGAGGTCGGGGGAGTCCACCACGCCCTTGACGAAGTCGAAATACTCATGCAGCAGCTTGTCGCACTTCTCCATGATCATCACGCCGTTGGAGTAGAGCGTGATCCCACCCTTATTGTCACCGGAAAAGACGTTTTCATTCTGCTCCCCGGGGACGAAGAGCATGGCCTTGTAGCTCACCTGCCCCTCCGCGCTCACGCGCACGAGGGCGCAGGGATCCTTGCGGTCGCGGTTCTTCTCCTTGTACCAGGCGATGCAGTCGTCGTCGGTCACGTCGTTCTTCGAGCGCTGCCAGATGGGGATCATGGAGTTGAGCGTCTCGTTCTCGGTGACCATGCGGTAGTCGTACTTCGGGCTGCCGTCGTCGTTTTTCTCGCCGGTCTCGTAGCGCTCCTGGTGCTCCACGTCCATTCTGATGGGCCAGCGGACGTAGTCGGAGTACTTCTTCACCAGCGCCTTGATCTTCCAGACCTCGAGATAGGAGCCGTAGATCTCCTCCTCGCTGTCGGCCTTGAGGTGCATGATGACGTCGGTGCCGACGCTCTCCTTCTCGATGGGGCTCACGGTGTAGCCGTCTGCGCCGGAGCTGACCCACTGCACGCCCTGCGCCTCGCCGTATTTGCGCGTGAGCACGGTGACCTCGTCGGCCACCATGAACGCGGAGTAGAAGCCCACGCCGAACTGGCCGATGATGGAGATGTCCTCAGCCTTGTCGCTCTCCATCTCACCCTTGAACTGGTAGGAGCCGGATTTCGCGATCACGCCGAGATTGTTCTCCGCCTCCTCCATGCTCATGCCGATGCCGTTGTCGCGCACGGTGATGGTGCGCGCGTCCTTGTCCACGAGGATCTCGATCTTGAAATCGTCGCGGTTCAGCCCCACCTGGTCGTCGGTCAGACCCAGATAGCAGAGCTTGTCGATGGCGTCGGACGCGTTGGAGAGGATCTCGCGCAGGAAGATCTCCTTGTTGGTGTAAATGGAATTGATCATCAGGTCGAGAAGCCGCTTGCTCTCAGCCTTAAACTGCTTTTTGCTCATGGTTTGTTTGAGTGCCTCCAGTTTCTTATTATTTCAGTAATTGATGTCATTTACCCGATACGCCGGGAGCACGAAATGGGAGCAATCCGGCTTGGATAATCCGAAAAAACACGGTAATATGCTGACAGCATCCATTGAATTGGGAAAAAACAGCATATGGAGGGTTTTCGCATGAACTGTAAGGACACGGGCAACTACAAGCTGACGGATTTCGGGCTCTACGTCCCGGCGCACGTTGCCGAGCAGATGACGAGGCTGGACATGACGACGGCCGCGCTCTATGAGAGCCGGCTTCGCGCGGAGGGCAAGGCGGGCGCGACGGTGGAGAAGTATATGTACTTCATCCGGCGCTTCACGCTCTTTCTCGGCGATCACTATTTGTCGGTCGGGTACGTCCGGGCGTGGCTGGAGAGTCTGAAAAAGAGCCGGAACGTCAGCACCGTGAACGGGGCGATCTCCGCGCTCAACGGGTTTTTCAGGTGGATTTCTATCCGCATCAGGAGCCGCAGTACCGGGAGGATAGCCGCAGCCTGGACAAGGGCGACTTCAACTGTCTGCTGACCGCGGCCGACGGGCGCATGAAAGCGATCCTTCTGACCTTTTACGGCACGGGTGTGCGCGTGAGCGAGCTGCGATTTTTCACCGTGGAGGCGGTCAGAAGCGGTGCTGTGACCGTGGACAACAAGGGCAAGGTGCGCACGGTGTTCCTCGACCCCGGAACCAAAACCCTGCTGCTCGACTATTGCGAGAAGCGGGGGCTCGAAAGCGGGGTGATCTTCCGCAACCGCCTCGGCACGGCGCTGAGCCGCTCGTATATCTGGCGGAGCGTGAAGAAGCTGGCGAAGAGGGCGGGGGTGCTGCTGAGCAAGGTCTTTCCGCACAACCTCCGCCATCTCTTTGCCGTGGAGCGCTACAAGGCGGACAGGGATCTGGAGTGTCTTCGCCTTGACATGGGGCACAGCCTGATCGCCACCACCCAGCGCTACCTCAAGGAGACCGCGCAGGCGCACTATCAAAAGGTGCTCCAAAGAGCCGCAGCTATGGCGGGGTAAAAGAAAAGCCCGGGCATAAAGCCACGGACTGAAAATTCTGTGAACCAACAGGGGCTTGCGGGAAAGTTCCTTCTCCTGCTGCTCATGTTTCAGTCAGTATAGCACTTCCTGAAAAATAATACAATATGTTTTTTTACAAATTTTTCATCTGGCAGAAATCCCGCGCGGGTCTCTGCTTTCTTGCCGTTGTCAAGACAACTGGCGCCTCCCGTTTTTTGTTCAAAAAACGAGGGGCGCTGTCCTTTTTTTATTATGGTGTTTTTAAAAACAGGCGCCGGAAAGCCCGGCGAAAAGCGTCGGAACGATGGCGAGGCGGGCGGAGAAGGTTCACAGAATTTTCAAGATGGAAACATCGCCGCAGAGATCGTCCGGGCGCCGCTTGACCGTGAAGGCTCCCGGCTTATGCCGCGTGAAGGGAGAACGGGCTGAAGTGCAGCAGCGCGCCAAAAAGACTCACAGACTAAACCCCGCCCTCTCCCGGGCGCTGGAGCTTCTGTACTTTGCCATTTTGCTCGCGCTGATTGCGACGCTCTTCACCATGCTCTATACCGACAAGGCGACGGAAGCGCTGGATATGGACGAGCTTCTCAACGGCCGCATGCCGACGCAGCGCGAGGGGCTGGAGCCGTTTTTTGACGAGATCGTCTTCCCGCAGGAGATGAACGCGAAGGACGTGATCCTCGGCATCAACACCAGACCCGTGCAGCGCGGGGGGCTTGTGAACTGGCAGATCAAAAACCCCTACGGCAACCAGTTCGTCGTCGCGCTGGAGGTCGTGCTCGAAAACGGGGAGCGCGTCTTCTCCTCCGGCAGCATCCCGCCCGGCAGCAGCCTGGAGAGCGCCCCGGCGGAGGCGGAGCTTTCGCCCGGAAGCTACGGCGCGACCGCCTACGTTTTCGCCTACAGCAACCTGAGCTATGCCTACGCCGGGATCTTCACCCTTGCCCTGGAGCTTACAGTCGAATGAAAACACGAAAAACAGCGCTTATCCTCCTCGCCCTGACCGGCACCGTCCTCGCGACGCTGCTGACGCTCAACTGCGTGATGCAGTTTGCCGTCACACAGGGCAGCAGCATGAGCCCGACCATCCTGGACGGCGAGGTTCTGATCGTGCGCAAGCTCGGCGACATTCGCGACGGGGATATGATCGCCTTCTATTCCGATCGCTATCATATGGTGCTCATCAAGCGCGTGATCGCCCTCGAGGGGGAGACCGTGCGCATCCAGGACGGAAAGGTCTATCGCAACGGCGTCATGCTGATCGAAAAGTACCTGCCCTCCGGCTGCTACACCAGCGGCAGCGAGACCGAGATCACCGTGCAGCCCGGTGAGGTCTACGTCATGGGCGACAACCGTCCCGTCTCCCAGGACAGCCGCAGCTCCGGCGTGGGGACGGTTGCAAGAGAAGAGATCGTGGGCGCGGTCATCCTACGGATCTGGCCCTTTGAACGCTTTCAACTATTTTGACGGAGTTTATGAAGATGAGTAAAATTTTGCGCGGTTTTTGGTTCCGCCTGACGGCGGCTTTTCTCGCCATGCTGCTGTGCACGCTGCTGATTTTGCAGGCGCTGACGGCTGAGGTCGTGCTCGTCTGCGAAAAGGAGGAGCACCGGCACAGCGAGGAATGCTACGGGAAGGAGCTGGTCTGCGGTCTTGCCGAGAGCGAGGGGCATACCCACGCGGAGGACTGCTATGACGAAGTGCCGGTTCTGAGCTGCCCGCTGACGGAGGGCGAGGGGCACGGCCATACGGAGGACTGCTATGCCGCCGAGCGCATGCTGCTCTGCGCGGAGGGCTACACGGCCGAGCGCGTGCTGCTCTGCGCGGAGGAGGAGAGCGACGAGGAGGGCGGCCACCGCCACACGGAGGACTGCTACACCGAGAGCCTCACGCTTACCTGCGAACTGACCGAACAGGACGGCGACCCCGGCCACACGCACAGCGAGGACTGCTACGGCGAGGAGACGGTGCTCGTCTGCGGGCTCGCCGAGCAGGAGGCGCACACCCACACGGAGGAATGCTACAGCCTCGAGCGGCAGCTCGTCTGCCCGCTGGAGGAGTTAAACGACACGGAGATATACATATACTCCGCGTCCCAGCTTGCCAGCGTTGGGGACCTCTCGGGCCTCAAGGTGGGCTTTGCCGACTTCTCCATGGCGGCGAAGCTGCAGAGCGTCAAGGTGGGGGACGCGGACGCGGCCTACACAAACGGCAACATGACGGAGCTGACTCTGGGGAACAACACGCTTCTTCGCTCCATCGACGCGCGAAACTGCACGGCGCTGGGGACGGGGACCCAGGGGACGGTGGA
>CAJOFI010000131.1:0-4919 GCA_905233595.1 uncultured Oscillospiraceae bacterium
ATTTCGCCGCCGAGATGCTGATACGGAAAACGGTTCGGGTCTTTCGCGGCGCATGGCGCGGCTGGCTGGTCTTCGCCGCCGTTTCGCTTCTGCTGCTTGGGCTTACGGAGGCGGACGTGCTCGGCTGGGAGAAGCGCCAGCCGCAGGCCGATCAAATCGAAGCCGTCACGCTCGACCAGACCGAGTACCGCGAGGCCGAGAGCATCCGCCGGATCCTCGCGCTGCAAAAGAGCATCGTGGAGCACAAGGCCGACCACGAGCGCGCCTGGCAAAAGCGGGCGCTGCCCGTCGCAACAGACAGCATGGAGCTGACCTACACCCTGCGCGACGGCGGGGAGCTTCGGCGCAGCTACCGGGTCTGCGCGAGCGGCAGCGAGCTGAAAAATGAAAACGCCGATCTCGCCGAATACCAGCGCGTCATGAATCTGCCCGAGGCGCTGCGTTACCGCTCGGTGAGCGAGGTGGAGGTCAAGCCCGAGAACGTCATGTATTTCGAGGCAAATTACAGCTATTACGATGCCGGGAGCGACAGCTACTACGGCGAAACCATCCGCTTCAGCCCCGAGGAGGCGGTGGATTTCTACAATGACGCCCTGCTGCGCGACCTCGCGCAAAACACCGTCGGCCGCAGCTTCCTCTACGACGACGGAAAGCTCCCGCAGCAGACGAACGTGCGCCTGAGCCTGGAGCTTTACGACCGCGAGAAGGTGCAGAACGGGAGCGCGCCCTATCAGAAGCTGCACACCTGGTACGACATCACCGTCTACGAGGACAACGCCGCCATCCTCGCCTGGCTCAGAGAGCACAGCGAGAGGGAGATTCTGACGGTCAGTGAATGGTGAATAGTGAATAGTGAAGGTGTCGCTGCGCGACAATAAAAATCGTCGCGCAGCGACACCGCAATTTTTCATTCTTCATTATTCATTCTTCAGTCTTCAATCTGAATATCCCCGCAGGGCGGGGAAATTCAGAAGAGGTACTGCGCCAGCACGAGCAGCAGCAGACCCGGGACGCCGAAGCAGCCCGTCACCAGCACGGTGACGAGCGTGATCGGGATCGAGAGCCCGACGAATTCCCCGAAGAAGTTGAAGATGAAAAGCCCCACGAAGCCAAGCCCCGCGTTGAGCACGAGCTTGAGGAGCTTTTTGATCGGCGAGGCGAGAATGCGGATCAGAAGAAAAATGAACAGCACCGTCGCGCCGAGCATCATAAGACTGGACAGAGTTTCCAAACGATCACCTCAAATATTTTCCCCCGCGCGGCACATACTATACCCGGGCGGTTTTCCGGGCGCGAGAGCGAGAGAGCGCCTGCAAGGGAAGAAAACTTCCATACAGAGAGAAGCAAAAACGGGAAATTGCCAAGCGGCCGACAGGCTGCGGGGCGGGGCGCGAACGCGCCCCGGTTGTCGGGTTTTCATACTAATCCCTGTTAAAAAGCTGAAATCTTGAAATACACAAAGTATTCCTGCGATTTTCCGCCTCGCTACAGGCGAAAAATCCTACGCCATCTTTGCACAATTTATTTCTGCACAATTCCTAAGAAGTTGCCGCGTACGCCCCCCCTCGGGGGAGCATACGGCTAAAGGCTCACTTCGCGAAGATCTCCAGCTCGGGGTAGGCCTCGTCGATGATGCTCACGATGTAGTAGAGCGCGTCGAAGGCGATCTCACCGGCGTTGGCGTCGTCGCGCAGGGGGCAGTCGAGCTTCACGTCAACGGAGTAGTCGCTCAGGTCGGCCACGAAGGTGGCGTACTTGTAGTCGCTGTTGAGCTCGTTGACGGTGAGCAGAAGCTCTATGAGGTCGCTCTCGTCAAAGCTGATGACGTACCAGCTTCGCATGCTGACGGAGTCGAGCTCGGGGTCAAAATAGATCTCCACCGCAATGTCGTCGAGATTGTCACCGGCGAAGCTGACGTTGACCTGCTCAAAATCGTCGTCATCAATGCCCATGTAGTGATAGCGGTGATCCTCATCGTTCAGAACCTGCAGGAAGGATTGCGTGGTGCCGTATTGGGCGCTGACCGCGAAGGCGGGGGCACTTGTGCACAGAACGAGGCTGAGGACAAGCAGAACGGCGCAGAGTGTTCTCAGAGTCTTCATGATCATTCTCCTTCTATTCCGGCAAGAACCGGTTACTGTATCTACAGTATAGGACAGAAGCCGGGAAAATACAAGCGTCTGGAAAGAAAATAAGGAAAAACGTAGCGATTCAGTCCCCCATGGGGACTGAATCGTTAACGCAACACTTTGTTTCCAAAGTGTTGTTGCTTTCATTTTTTCCCAATGCTATACTATATAAGTTAAAATGGCAATGATATTGGCAAAGGAACGGACGGTTTATGGCAAGAACAACAGCACAGTACGGCAACGACAGCATCTCCCAGCTCAAGGGCGCAGATCGCGTCCGCAAGCGTCCGGGCGTGATCTTCGGCTCGGACGGGCTGGACGGCTGCGAGCACGCCGTATTTGAAATCCTCTCCAACTCCATCGACGAGGCGCGCGAGGGAAACGGCGATCTCATCACGCTGAGTTATTATGAGGACAAGTCCATCGAGGTGGAGGACTTCGGTCGCGGCTGCCCGGTGGACTGGAACCCGGTCGAGAAGCGCTACAACTGGGAGCTCGTCTTCTGCGAGCTCTACGCGGGCGGCAAGTACCAGAACGCCGACGGCGGGGATTATGAATATTCCCTGGGCTTGAACGGCCTCGGCTCCTGCGCGACGCAGTACGCCTCGGAGTATATGGACGTGACGGTCTGGCGCGACGGGCAGAAGTATTCCCTGCACTTCAAGAAGGGCAAGCCCGTCGGCAAAAAGGGGCAGGAGCTCAAAATCGAGCCGAGCGACCGCAAAAAAACCGGCACCACGATCCGCTGGCGGCCGGACATCGAGGTCTTCACGGATATCGACATTCCCGTGGAATACTTTGAGGACGTCCTGCACCGGCAGGCGGTGGTCAACGCGGGCGTCACCTTCCGGCTGCGCATCCAGAAGGGCAAGAGCTTTGAGACGCGGGAGTACCGCTACGAAAACGGCATCATGGACTATGTGCGGGAGCTCGCCGGGGAGGGCGCTCTCACCGCGCCGACCTTCGTCTCCACCGAGCGCAAGGGGCGCGACCGCGAGGACAAGCCCGAGTACAAGGTCAAAATTTCCGCGGCCTTCTGCTTTTCCAACAAGGTCAACGTCCTGGAATACTACCACAACTCCTCCTGGCTCGAAAACGGCGGCGCGCCGGACAAGGCGGTCAAGAGCGCCTTCCTCTCCGCCATCGACGCCTACTTAAAGCAGCAGAACAAGTACCAGAAGAGCGAGAGCTCCATCAAGTTCCAGGACGTGCAGGACTGCCTCGTCCTGGTCACCAACTGCTTCTCCACCCAGACCTCCTACGAGAACCAGACCAAGAAGGCCATCAACAACCGCTTCATCCAGCAGGCGATGACCGAGTTCTTCAAGAGCCAGCTCGAGGTCTATTTCATTGAGAACAAGCCCGAGGCCGACCGCATCGCCGAGCAGGTGCTCATCAACAAGCGCAGCCGCGAGACCGCCGAAAAGGCGCGGCAGGGCATGAAAAAGAAGCTCTCCGGCTCCATCGACATCGCAAACCGCGTGCAGAAGTTCGTCGATTGCCGCAGCCGCGACCCGGAGAAGCGCGAGATCTACATCGTGGAGGGCGATTCCGCTCTCGGCGCCTGCAAGCTCTCGCGCGACGCGGAGTTTCAGGGCATCATGCCCGTGCGCGGAAAAATTCTCAACTGCCTCAAGGCGGATTTCGTGCGCATCTTCAAGAGCGACGTCATCACCGATTTGATGAAGGTGCTCGGCTGCGGCGTCGAGGTCAGGGACAAGCACACCAAGGATCTATCCAGCTTCGACCTCAATAACCTGCGCTGGAGCAAGGTCATCATCTGCACCGACGCGGACGTGGACGGCTTCCACATCCGCACGCTGATCCTCACGATGCTCTACCGCCTCGTGCCGACGCTCATCCGCGAGGGCTACGTCTTCATCGCCGAGTCGCCGCTCTACGAGATCGAGAGCAAGGGCAAGACCTGGTTTGCCTACTCCGATCGGGAGAAGGCGGAGATCGTGGAGTCTCTCAAGGGGGCGAAGGCGACCATCAACCGCAGCAAGGGTCTCGGCGAGAACGACCCGGACATGATGTGGATGACCACCATGAACCCGGAGACACGCCGCCTCATCAAGGTCATGCCCGAGGACGCCGAGCGCATGGCGCAGGTCTTCGACCTGCTGCTGGGGGACGATCTGGACGGGCGCAAGAACCACATCGCCGAGTTCGGCGCGCAGTACCTGGATCTCGCGGATATTTCATAATAGAGGCTTTATATGGCAAAGAAGAAGGAAACGGAAAAGAAAAAATTTGACAATCCCAACGTGATGGGGCTGCGCGCGGCCGTGCTTGAGCAGCCGATCACCGAGACGCTGGAGACGAACTTCATGCCTTACGCCATGTCGGTCATCGTCTCGCGCGCCATCCCGGAGATCGACGGCTTCAAGCCCTCGCACAGAAAGCTCCTCTACACCATGTTCAAGATGGGGCTTCTCGGCGGCAGCCGCACGAAGAGCGCCAACATCGTCGGCCAGACGATGAAGCTAAACCCCCACGGCGACGCCGCGATCTATGAGACCATGGTGCGCCTCTCGGCGGGCTACCAGGCGCTGCTGACGCCCTTCGTGGACTCCAAGGGCAACTTCGGCAAGGTCTATTCCCGCGACATGTCCTACGCCGCCTCGCGCTATACCGAGGCGCGGCTCTCGGCCATCTGCGGGGAGCTTTTCCGGGACATCGACCGCGACACCGTGGATTTCGTGGACAACTACGACGGCAGCATGAAGGAGCCGACGCTGCTGCCCACCGCCTTCCCGAACGTGCTCGTCTCGGCAAACTCCGGCATCG
>CAJOFI010000131.1:5032-7910 GCA_905233595.1 uncultured Oscillospiraceae bacterium
GGGGAGATCATCTATGATCGCCGGGAGATGGAGAGCATCTATCAGAGCGGCCGCGGCAGCTTCAAGGTGCGCGCCCGCTGGCGCTATCTCGACAAGGAAAACATCATCGAGATCTACGAGCTCCCCTACACCACCACCTCCGAGGCCGTCATCGACAAGGTGGCGGAGCTCATCAAGAGCGGCAAGGTGCGGGAGATCAACGACATGCGCGATGAGACCGACCTCGGCGGCCTGCGCCTCGCGATCGACTGCAAACGCGGCGTCGATCCCGAAAAGCTCATGCAGAAGCTCTTCAAGCTCACCACGCTCCAGGACGCCTTCCCCTGCAACTTCAACATCCTGGTCGGCGGCAACCCGCGCGTCATGGGCATCCGGGAGATTCTGGAGGAGTGGACGGCCTGGCGCATGGACTGCGTGCGGCGGCGCGTGTACTTCGAGCTGAACAAGAAGCAGGAGAAGCTGCACCTGCTCCGGGGCCTCGAGCGCATCCTGCTGGATATCGACAAGGCCATCGAGATCATCCGCAACACCGAGCTTGAAAGCGAGGTCGTGCCCAATCTGATGATGGGCTTCGGCATCGACCGGGTGCAGGCCGAGTACGTGGCGGAGATCCGGCTGCGCAACATCAACCGCGAATACATCCTCAAGCGCACCGCCGAGACCGAGGCGCTGGAAAAGGACATCGAGGAGCTGGAATCCACGCTGCGCAACCGGCGGCGCATCAAGAGCATCATCACCGAGGAGCTCAGGCAGGTGCAGAAGAAGTTCGCCGCCCCGCGCAGGACCGCCATCGTCTACGCCGATGAGATCGAGGAGTTTGACGAGACGGAGAGCCTGCCCGACTACCCGGTCACGGTCTTCCTCTCGCGCGGCGGCTATCTCAAGAAGATCACCGCCCAGTCCCTGCGCATGAGCGGGGAACAGAAGTACAAGGAGGGCGACGGGCTGCTTTTGAGCTTCGAGGCCACGAATCGCGCGGAGCTGCTGGTCTTTACCGACAGGCAGCAGGTGTACAAGACGCGCCTGAGCGAGTTTGAGGACGGCAAAGCCTCCGCGCTCGGCGTGTACCTGCCCGCAAAGCTCCAGATGGACGAGGGGGAGAGCGTCTTCACCGTGCTCGACCCCGGCGATTACCGGAAGCACCTGCTCTTCGTGTTTGAAAACGGCAAGGCGGCGCGCGTGGAGCTTGCCGCCTACGAGACCAAGACCAACCGCAAAAAGCTCATCGGCGCCTACTCCGACAAGAGCCCGCTCAGGGCGCTGCTCCTGCTCGAGGAGGAGCAGGACGTGGTCTGCGTCTCGAGCGATGAGCGCTGCGTCCTCTTCCACTCGAGCCTCCTGCAGCCCAAGGCCAGCCGCAATACCCAGGGCGTCGCCGTTATGACGCTCAAGCCGCGCAAGACCCTCAGCACCGCCGCGCTGCTGGCAGACAGCACGATCAAGAACCAGAGCCGTTACCGCGTCAGAAAGCTTCCCGCCGCCGGCGCGCTTTTGAAGCCGGAGGACAAGGGCGAGGAGCAGTTATCTCTTATCGAGGAGTGATTGCCATGACGAAGCTGAAGGAATCCCGCTTGCTCAAAAAAGTGTTCCAGTATCTGATGGTCGCGCTCGGCGCGCTCATCTACGCCGTCGCGTTCCAGTTTTTCATGTTCCCAAACGAGATCGTGGCGGGCGGCGTCACCGGTATCGCCATGATCGTCAACGCCGTCACCCACTGGCCGGTGGGCGTCATGGTCATTATCATGAACGTGCCGCTCTTTCTCGTCTCGTGGCGGCATTTCGGATTGGAGTACATGCTCGCCTCCCTGCTGGGGATGGGGCTTTCCTCCGTGCTGGTGGATACCTTCTCCCTCTCCGGGCTGGTTCTGACCCATGAGCCGATGCTCGCGGCGATCATCGGCGGCGTCATCAAGGGCGCGGGGCTCGGCATCATCTATTACCACAACGCCTCCACCGGAGGGATCGACATCGTCATCAAGTTCCTGCGCCAGCGCTATAGCCACATCCAGTTCGGCACGATCATGCTCATCGTGGACGCCGCCATCGTCGTGGCCTACGCGATGGTGCTCGGCAAGTACGAGAGCGCGATGTACTCCATCATCGCCATGTATGTCGTCAGCAAGGTCATCGACCTCGTGCTCTACGGCATGGATAACTCCGCCCTCTGCCTCATCATCAGCGACCAGAGCGGCGATCTGACCCAGAAGATCCTCTCGGGGCACGTACATAGGGGCGTCACGATCCTCGAGGGCGAGGGCGCCTACTCCCACCGGGAGAAGCACGTCATCATGTGCGTCGTCAAGCGCACCCAGATCCCGGAGATGCGCCGCCTCGTCAGGAGCGTGGACGAGCACGCCTTCTTCGTCGTCACCGACGCGAAGAACGTCTTCGGCAAGGGCTTTGAGAGCATTTCGGAGGTTCGCTGATGAAGCGCGCGCTTTCGCTGCTGCTCTGCGCGGCGCTGCTGCTGCCCCTCGGCGGCTGCGGCATGTTCGGTGAGGAATACGTCGTGGTGGGCGACTATACCCCGGCGGAGGCGCCCTCCCGTTCGGAGGAGCGCATCACCGTCACGACCCTTTCCGAGCTGCGTAACGCGCTTCTTGAGCTGGTCAGCGCCGGGGAGACCGAGAGCAGCGTCGCCTTCGACGCCGACTACAAGGGCGAGATCAGCGCCGATCTTGCCAGCGCCTGCTGGCAGGTGCGCACGCAGGACGCGCTCTGCGCCTACTGCGTGGAGAACATCTCCTACGATCTGACCAAGATCGTAAACCACATGGAGGCGCATATCAGCATCCGGTACAGCGAGGCCGTCTGCGCGCCGACGGAGGTGCTGCGCCGCCCCTACTCGAGCGGCATCGACGAGCTTTTGCGCGACATG
>CAJOFI010000132.1 GCA_905233595.1 uncultured Oscillospiraceae bacterium
TTCTACGAAGATCTCTCCCTCGGCTGCCACTTGTTCACCATGGCGAAGAGAACGGATCTGCCCGCCATGTTCCGCCTCGCGGACGAAAAGCTCTATCTGTCAAAGAAGCAGCGGCGAAGCTGTGTTCTGCGATAAAAATACCGCACGAGCCCTGTGCGTCGTGCGGTATCGGCAAATCGTGCATTACGTCTTCCGGCGCCTGGACGACCTCGCCCATCGGACGGAGAATAGCCACCGTGCTCCGTCCCTTGGATACATCAATACCGACTGCGTTCATTCGTATTCCTCCTAAAAGATTTGAATAATGACGACCGCTTTTACTCATTGCCTGTTCAATCTCCTCAGGTGTGACACGGACGCACCGGCTGACGGTGGAACTACCTGCTTAAATCGAATGCTGCGAATGAGAGAGGCGGCTGACTGACTCCTTTGCGGACGTGTTAGCCCAAGGAAACTTGCGTCAGTCCATTTACTCTCCCATTCTACAGCTTCGGCTTTGAGATGGCAAAGGACACGGCTGGCTGCCGTGCCCTTAACCGTAACTTTATTGTAGGAGGACGCCTCCGGCTTTGTCCCCGGGAGCGTCCTCGTTTTTTATGGGAGCGGGATTCTTCGCTTCCCCGTTATCTTACGCTGAAAAGGATCTCGCCGTAGCCGGGGTAGGGCCAATAGCTCGAGGCGGTGCTGCTCTCCAGCTCGTCCACGACCGTGCGCAGCTCGTTCATGGCGGTGAAGATCTCGTCCCGGTAGTAGTGGGCGAGGCTCAGCGAATCGCCGCATTTCTTCACATCCGCGACCGCAAACTCCAGATCCTGCGCTTTTGCGACAGCCGAGGCGGTGAGCGCGCTGAGCTTCTGCACCTGCGAGGTCTCAAAGCGGCAGTCGATCTCCGGGCTCAGCGCCTTCTTTGAGAGCGCCGCGTCCGCAAGCGCCTTGGAATAGGCGCTGACGGCGGGGAGGATATCCTTCCACACCATGTCCAGCATGGTGAGCGCCTCGATGTGCAGCACCTTGCTGTAATTGTCGAGCTTGATCTCGTAGCGGGCTCGGATCTCCGTCTCGGTATAGACCCGGTGACGGGCGAAGAGCTCGACGTTTTTGCGCGCAAGGTAGCAGGGCACGGCGTCCGGCGTGGAGCGGAGGTTCAAAAGTCCCCTGCTCTCGGCCTCCCGGAGCCATGCTTCATCGTAGCCGTTGCCGTTGAAGATGATGCGCTTGTGCCTGCGGATGACGTCCCGAATGAGATCGTGCAGCGCCTTTTCAAAGTCCTCCGCGCCCTCGAGCACGTCCGCGTACTGGCGCAGAGACTCCGCCACGGCGGTGTTGAGCACTACGTTCGGCCCGGAGATGGACTGCGCGGAGCCGAGCATTCTGAACTCAAACTTGTTGCCCGTGAAGGCAAAGGGCGAGGTGCGGTTGCGATCCGTGGTGTCGCGCGGGAACTTGGGCAGGACATGGACGCCGACCTTGATGAGCTCCTTCTCCTTGCCGCCGTAGGGCTCGTCGCGCTCGATGGCGGAGAGGATGCCCTCCAGCTCGTCGCCCAGGAAGACCGACACGACCGCCGGAGGCGCCTCCCCCGCGCCGAGGCGGTGATCGTTGCCCGCGGAGGCGACGCACAGGCGCAGCATATCCTGATAATCGTCCACCGCCTGCAGCACCGCGCAGACGAAGAGCAGGAAGCGCGCGTTCTGATACGGCGTCTCCCCCGGCTCAAGCAGGTTCACGCCGGTGTTGGTGCTGATGGACCAGTTGTTGTGCTTACCGCTGCCGTTGACGCCCGCGAAGGGCTTTTCGTGCAGGAGGCACACCATATCGTGCTTCTTCGCGATCTTCTGCATCAGCTCCATCGTGAGCTGATTGTGGTCGGCGGCGATGTTCGTCGTGGTGTAGATCGGCGCAAGCTCGTGCTGCCCGGGGGCGGCCTCGTTGTGCTCGGTCTTCGCCATGACGCCGAGCTTCCACAGCTCCTCGTCGAGCTCCTTCATATAGGCCGCGACGCGGGGCTTGATCGCGCCGAAATAATGATCCTCCAGCTCCTGCCCCTTGGGGGGCTTTGCGCCGAAGAGCGTGCGGCCGGTAAATTGCAGATCCTTCCGCTTCTCATACACCGCGCGGTCGATCAGAAAATACTCCTGCTCGGGTCCAACGGTGGTCTTGATGGAGGTGACCTCCGTATTGCCGAAAAGGCGGATGATGCGCATACCCTCGCGGTTGATGGCCTCCATGGAGCGCAGCAGCGGGGTCTTCTTATCCAGCGCCTCCCCGCCGTAAGAGCAAAAGGCCGTCGGGATGCAGAGCACGTCGTCCTTGATGAAGGCGTAGGAGGTCGGATCCCACGCGGTATAGCCCCGCGCCTCAAAGGTGGCGCGCAAGCCGCCGGAGGGGAAGCTGGAGGCGTCCGGCTCGCCCTGGATCAGCTCCCTGCCCGAAAACTCCATGATGACGCGCCCGCCCTCGATGGGCGAGAGAAAGCTGTCGTGCTTCTCGGCGGTGATGCCGGTCATGGGCTGGAACCAGTGGGTGAAGTGCGTCGCGCCCTTCTCGATCGCCCAGTCCTTCATCGCGTTTGCGACCACGACGGCGGCGCTGCTGTCGAGCCTGCGCCCGTCCTTCATGGAGCGCTGCACCTGCCTGAACACTTCCTTGGGGAGCCGCTGGCGCATCACAGAGTCGTTAAAGACCATAGAGCCAAACTGTTCGGTAACTGTGTTCATAGCAGAGCCTACTTTCCGTTAAAATAAAGCGGCGGCAGAGACAACATACGCCGGTACGCCGCCTTTGCCGCTCAATGAATTTTATGACAGGATGCACAATTTGTCAACCAAAATTTTGTGAAATTCATAGACTTGAGCTGTGAAAAACTTCGTTTTATCACAGCCACAGTTTTGAGTTTTGAGATGATTTCAGAACTTTATCAGTGGCTTCTTTATCCGTTCTCCTCAAAACGCAGCACGCAGAACGCAAAACGAAGGGGATGCGATTTCTCGCATCCCCATTTTTCGGTATCCGGTTTTCAGGCAAACATCGCCTCGATGGACGCCTTGGGCTGCACGCCGACGGAAGCCTTCACCACGACGCCGCTGCGGAAGACCATCAGCGTGGGGATGCTGGCGATGCCGTACTTCGCGGCGATCTCCGGCTCCTCGTCCACGTCGAGCTTGCAGACCTTGACCTTGCCCTCCTGCTCCTCGGCGATCTTCGCGATGGTGGGAGCCAGCATGCGGCAGGGGCCGCACCAGGTCGCCCAGAAGTCCACCAGCACGGGGATTTCGGATTTGAGCACTTCCTGCTCAAAATTGTCTTCGCTCAGAATGATTTCAGCCATGATCGTATTTCCTTTCTCTTGTGCTTTTTAAATAAGGAACTGCCACGGAATAAGATGCGCAAAGATGGCTTAGGATTTTTCGCCTGTAGCAAGGCGTCAAAGCGCAGGAATACTTTGTGTATTGCAAGCAGATTGCACAGATTATTTCGTGACAGTTCCTAAGTTGTGTGCAATCAATGCTGCATACAGTATAGCAGAAGCGCGCAAGAAGTCAAGCCCCCGCTTGTTAAGCTTTTGCAAACGACGCGGCTTTATTCCCCGATCGCCTTGCGCAGCGCGTCCACCTTGTCCGTGCTCTCCCAGCGGACGCCGAGGTCTTCCCTGCCCATGTGCCCGTAGGCGGCGAGCTTGCGATAGATGGGCTTGCGCAGGTCGAGGTCGCGGATGATGGCGGCGGGGCGGAAATCGAAGACCTCCCTCACGGCCTTCTCGATCTTCTCGTCGGAGACGGTACCGGTGCCGAAGGTCTCCACGAGCACGGAGACAGGCTCGGCCACACCGATGGCGTAGGCAGCGACGGGCAAGCCCGGCAGCGACGACGTTCTTCGCGGCCCAGCGCGCGGCGTAGGCGGCGGAGCGGTCCACCTTCGTCGGGTCCTTGCCGGAGAAAGCGCCGCCGCCGTGGGGCGCACTGCCGCCGTAGGTGTCCACGATGATCTTGCGCCCGGTGAGGCCGGAGTCGCCCTGCGGCCCGCCGATGACGAAGCGACCGGTCGGGTTTACATAATACTTCGTTTTCTCGTCCAGCAGCTCGGCGGGGATCACGGGCTTGATGACAAGCTCGATCATGTCCTTACGGATCTGCTCAAGTGTGGCCTCGGGCGCATGCTGGGTGGAGACGACGACGGCGTCCACGCGCACGGGGCGGCGCTGCTCGTCGTATTCCACGGTGACCTGGGTCTTGCCGTCGGGGCGGAGATAATTCACTACGCCCTCCTTGCGGATCGCGGTGAGGCGCTTTGCGAGCTTGTGGGACAGGGAGATCGCAAGCGGCATTTTTTCCGGCGTTTCGTCGCAGGCGTAGCCGAACATCATGCCCTGATCGCCCGCGCCGCCGACCTCGTCGTTGGTGCCGAGGGCGATGTCGCCGGACTGCTCGTCGATGTTCACGATGATGCCGCAGGTGTCGCAGTCAAAGCCGTACTTGGCGCGGTCATAGCCGATGTCGCGGATCACGCTGCGGGCGATCTTCTGGATGTCCACGTAGCAGCTCGTGCTGATCTCACCCATGATGTGCACAAGCCCGGTGGAGCAGGTCGTCTCGCAGGCGACGCGCCCGTTGGGGTCTTCGGCCAGAATCGCGTCAAGCACCGCGTCGGAGATCTGGTCGCAGATCTTATCGGGATGCCCCTCGGTTACGGATTCGGATGTAAACAGAAAATGGCTCATATCGATAACCTCCTAAAAATATACAAAAGGTACAACTGTTCAGACCGTCTCATTGGATGACAGGGACTGAACGGAAGCGAAAAAAGCGCCCCGCTCGGCGGGGCGCAATCAAGTCTTCAAAAAGCCTCATCTTTCGTCTCACCGCCGGATTTGGCACCTTGCTGACGCAGGTTGCCGGGCTTCACAGGGCCGTTCCCTCCACCACTCTTGATAAGGTGTTCAGTTGTGTATGGTATTATAGCAGACCGGACGCCGCTTGACAAGCCCCTAATTTGCGCTTTCGGCGTATTCCTCCATATTTTTGCGCGCGGCGGAGAGCATGAGCTTGATGCGGTTGAGCTGGTTGACCTCGCTTGCGCCGGGGTCATAGTCCACGGCGGCGATGTTGGCCTGCGGGTAGGAATTGCGCAGGGTCTTGATAACGCCCTTGCCGACGACGTGGTTGGGCAGGCAGGCGAAGGGCTGGATGCACACGATGTTCGCAACGCCGGAGCGCAGCAGCTCCACCATCTCGCCGGTGAGGAACCAGCCCTCGCCGTATTGGTTGCCGATGGAGAGGAAGGGCTTGGCAAGCTCCGCGATCTCCTCGATCCGCATGGGC
>CAJOFI010000133.1 GCA_905233595.1 uncultured Oscillospiraceae bacterium
CCGTGAAATTCAGCACCGCGTACAGCAGCGGCAGAACGAGCAGGCTGCCCGTGAGCATCGCGCAGAAGACCGCGAAGCCGTAGAAAGCGAGGGTGCTCAGAAGTGTCAGCGCGAGCAGCAGCCCCAGGATGCGAAGGCTGAGATAGCCGCCCGCCGTAAAGGGCAGGCACAGCGCCGCCGCGAGCAGATCGCACAGCAGCAACGGCACGAGCCCCGTGAGCCAGGCGGTGAAGAAAAGCTCCGTGCGCGTCAGGGGGAGGCTGTTCATCATGCCGCAGCCCCGGCTGCTAAAGAGATAGCCGTACATCAGCATCACCGTGGCGATGGCGGCAAAAAACGCGACTACCACCATCGCCTCGCCCAGCGCGGCTGTGTTGTAGTCGAGCGCGCCCATGCGCTCGAGCGTCTCCGGCCAGTCCTGCAAGCGCTGCAGGGACGCGACCGGCCACAACAGCAGCAGCAGCGCGAAATACGCCGTCCACAGCGGCCAGCAGCGGCGCAGCAGGTTTTTGGCGACGCCCGGATTAAAGAACGATGTCCTTGACTTCATGTTCGGCACCTCCCAGCTCGTAAATGAAAATTTCCTCCAGACTCAGGGGCAGCACGTCCAGAAACAGCGGGTTTAGCAGCGCAAGGCGCGCGCTCGTCTCATCCGCCCTTCCGCGCAGGATGAGCTGCTGCAAACGCCCGGTGCGGCTCTGATGCAGGATCGTGAGATCGTCCGGCAGCGCCGTGTCCTCCGCGAAGGCGAGCTGGATCTTTACGACGTTGTCCTGCAGCTCGCTCAGACTGTGCTCAAGCAGCATTTTCCCCCGGTTCATGATGCCCACGTGGTCGCACACGTCCTCCAGCTCCCGCAGGTTGTGGGACGAGACGAGCACCGTCGTCCCCCGCTCCGCCACGTCGGAGAGCAGCAGGCTCCACACCTGGCGGCGCATCACGGGGTCAAGCCCGTCCACCGGCTCGTCGAGAACGACGATCTGCGGCCGCTGGGACAGCGCCAGCCAGAAGGCCGCCTGCTTCTGCTGCCCCTTGGAGAGCTTGCGCATGGGGCGCTTCGTGTCGAGCGCGAAGGCTTCGCCCAGCTTTTCAAAGCAGGCCGCGTCAAAGCTCGGGTACACCTCGCGCATGAAGCGCATCATGTCCAGAACGGTGGCCTGGGTGTAATAAAAGATCTCGTCGGGGATGTAGGCGATTTTTCGCTTGACCGCCGGGTTATCAAAGATCGGCTCCCCGTCGGCGAGGACTTCCCCGCCGTCCTGGCGGTAGATGCCCGCAAGGTGGCGGATGAGCGTGGACTTGCCCGCGCCGTTCGGCCCCACGAGCCCGTAGACCGCGCCCGTCGGCACCGTGATGCTCAGACCGTCGAGCGCCGTGAAGCCCTCAAAGCGCTTGACGAGGTTCTTGACTTCAATCATGCTTCTCCCCCCTGATTCTCTCTGTCAGCTCCGCGTCGCTCACGCCGAGCACTCTCAGCTCCGCCGTAAGCGCGTCGAATTTCTCCAGTAGCTCCCGCCGCCGCGCCGCCGCCGCGCCGCCGCGCTCGCGCACGAAGCTCCCCCGCCCCGGCACCGAGACGATGTAGCCCTCCGCCTCCAGCTCCCGGTAGGCGCGCTGTATCGTGTTCGGGTTGATCGCAAGCTGCGCCGCAAGCTCCCGCACGGAGGGCATTTTGCTGTCCGCGGGCAGCGCCTGGGTGAGAATGAGCTGGCGGAAGCCGTCCCGCACCTGCTCATAGATCGGCCGCGCGTCCCGGAAATTGACCTGGATCATCCGGCATTCCCCCTTTTTGTTTTAACTGTATTAACACTATTAACACAGTTAAGATAGCATAAAAACGCGCCCCTGTCAAGGGGCGCGTTTCTTAAATATCATCTTTTTGTGCAAAAAGCTTGCAATACGCAAAGTATTCCTGTGTTTTTAGAGCTGACCATCTGTTTGTTCGTCCTTCTGCCGCTTTGCCTTCATGACGAGCCTGCTCAGCAGGATACTCAGCTCGTAGAGGCCGATCATGGGGATCGCGACCATGATCTGGGAGACGATGTCGGGCGGGGTGATGATGGCGGCGAGGATGAAGATCACGACGATCATCACGCGCCTGCCCTTTGCCAGCCACTCCGCCTTCAAAACGCCAAGCCCCGTCAGCAGCACCGAGATCACGGGCAGCTCGAACACCGCGCCGAAGATCAGAAACACCGTCAGCAGAAAGCTCACGTACTGCTGGATGCTGATGGAGGCGCTCACGTCCACCTCCTGCGAAAAGCCGATCAGAAAGCGCAGCATGAAGGGCATACTGATAAACCGGGCGAAGGCCACGCCCAGCAGGAAAAACAGCGTCCCCGCGAGCAGGGCGAGCATGACGCCCGTGCGCTCCCGGCGGCTCAGACCGGGGCTGCAGAAGGCGTAGGTCTCAAAGGCCAGCACCGGAAAGCACAGCACCACCGCGCCGACGAGCGCGAGGTTAAAGTACACCAGCAGCAGCTCCTGCGGCGCGATATAGACGTAAGTATAGTTGTAGGCCGTGCCGAGATCGGTCAGCGCCGTGACGATGCGCCCGGCAAAGCTCAGGCACAGAAGAAAGCCCAGCACCAGCACAATGACGCAGACCGCGATGCGGTTTCTCAGCTCCCGGAGGTGCCCGGAGAGGCTCATGCTGCCGTCGGGCTCGGCGGGCTTCTTATTCCTTTTCATCCCCGGGCTTCTTCGCCTGCTCCTCGTCCGCCTCCGCGATGCCGTCCTTGAAGCTCTTCACGCTCTTGCCGAACATCTTCGTAAGCTTGGGGATCTGGGTGGGTCCGAAGATGATGACGACCACCGCCAGGATAATAAGCAGCTCCTGTACGCCGAGTTTCATGTGTTTTCTCCTCCGTTATCGTTCTGTGCGGGGCTCTGCGCCTCCGCCGATTGCTCTGTCTCCGCCGAGGGCTTCGGCTCGGCCGGCTTGGGCTTTCCGATGTTATTGATGTCCTTCTCCACGCTTCTGAGGTTGTGGTCGAGCTCACGGTTCAAGTCCTCCAGCGGCTCCATCGCCTCGCGCAGGGGCTTCTGCGCCTCCTCCAGCGGCTCGACCACGCTCTCGCGGATGTCCTTCGTCATATCGCTCGACGCCTTGCGGAACTCCCGCAGCGCATTGCCGAGCTTCCTGGCGTAGCCCGGAAGCTTGTCCGGCCCGATCACCAGCAGCGCCACAATGAAGATCACGACCAGCTCCATCATGCCGATCTTCATGCCATCACCTCGGTCTTTGTTATACGTTCATTATAATGATTTTTTAGCCGCAAGTCAAGACAGGACGAAAAGTGAATAGTGAAAAGTTGTGGTGTCGCTTCGCGACGAATTATAATCCGTCCCCGAAGGGGACACCGTAACTATTCACTATTCATTCTTCACTATTCACTATTTTATAATCTCCCATCGCCCGTCGAAGTCTTTTACGGCGCTTG
>CAJOFI010000134.1 GCA_905233595.1 uncultured Oscillospiraceae bacterium
TACTCCGAAGCGACGGCGGAGGCGCTGTTGGACAGCGCCTTTGGTAAATGGGACCAGATCACGCCCCCCAATAGTCGTGCCCCCTACCTGGACCGGGGAGACCACATCATCATCGGCGGGCGCACCGCCACCGAGCTCCTGATGGAGAAGTTTAACGAGGAGTTCCCGAACCTGCGGACGGAGAACGGAACGCCCTATCGGGACACCGAGCGGGCCGGGGCCTATGGAAAGTTCTACAAAATGATGGGGAAGCAATACCTCAACCAGATGATCACCGGCGCTCTGGCCAACGGGGAGAAGGTGGAGGTCTTTGTGCCCGACAAGACCACCGGGAAGATCAAGGATCAGCCCATGGCCCTGACTCCCAGGGGCTACGAGCCCGCCGGCCCCCTGGTCAAGCCCAAGCAGCTCAATGGGTGGCAGAAGTTCTGGAACAAGTTTGGCTTCTATAAGAAGGAAAAGGCCGCCGTGGTGAACTATGAGAAGGAGTCGGCCGCCCGGCAGAAGGTCCAGTTCTGCAACAAGACCGCCCGGGCCAATCTCGGTACGAATTACGGCATGGCCTCCGCCTATCGGGAGGAGATGAACAAATACCACCCCGAGATCCGGGAGGACATGGCCGAGAACTTCCCCGAAGCCAACGGCAACCCGGTCGGGCTGGGACTGCGGAACTGCTTTGAGACCTCCCGCAGCTCCTTCTACTCCACCATGATCCAGACCCTGGCCACCAAGCGGGACAAGGAGGGGAAGCTGCTGTACACCAACGAGCAGCTCTTCGACATGGACGACCCCAAGATGCAGAAGGCCCGGGCCGACGCCACCAAGGAGGTCTATGAACACTACAAGGCCGGGGACACCGACTGGCTGGTGGACGTCCAGCACGACGCGGCCACCGTTCTGCGGGCCCGGATTGACGAACAGGCCGCAAAGCTGGACTTTTCCAAGCCTGACCTGACCGAGCAAAAGGGTTTTCGAGCGTTTTCCATGCTCAGCGACACCGCCTTTGACCAGAGCCAGGATATGAAGCATACCAAGGAACGGCTGAACGAGAGGTACGGCAAGGGCGCCTACTTGGAGGACACAGGCAAGGTGGGCGATTGCTCTCAGCCTTACAGGCATTTTATCAATTCCCTGAACGCCCAAAAGAATCTGCTCAACGAGGTATCGGGGAAGGCTGAGGATGTGGTCTGCACCGAGCTGGCCTTTGTGCTCAGGAGCCAGGCCTTCCAGCAGCATATCGGCAAGACCATGAAGGAGCATCCCGAGCAGAAGTTCTCCGACATCACCAAGGTAGGAATGGTGACGAAAGCCACATATGTGATCCAAGAGGCTGAATACAACGACGATGCTATGGAGGAGCACGAGAAATATGGGACAGCCCTCCCGAAGCTCATGGAGCAGAACATCAAGCTGGCCAGGGAGCACATCAGCAATCCGGAGAAGTTCGGCAAGCAGATCGCCGGCGGCGTGCTGGAGGGACGTCTCAAGCTACGGGAGTTGACTCCGGACTCGGAGAAGCCCACCGAATTCGAGGTCCGCGACGCCGCCACGGTGGAGCGCGAGATGAAGCAGCAGCGGACCGGCGGCGGGCCGGAGCTGTAAGCGGAAAGGAGATCGATATCTATGGCTGAAAAGATCGTGCCGCTGGGCGTCCGGGAGCTCGACGAGGTGCTCGCGGAGCTGGAGAGCGAGTTTTCCGCGCAGGGCGTCCCCGCGCTGAAGCGGCTGCGCGCGGCAATGCTGACGGAGGAGCTGTACGCCGCCCTGCGTGAGCTGGATAGCGACGGGGGGATGCTGCGATGCGCGTTCCCCGCGCCCCGAACGATGGAGCTGCAATACCGCAGCAGGAAAGGGCCGCTGAATCCGGATCTGCGCATGGTACAGCGGCTGGCGCGCAACCCCTGCGCCGAAGGCGTCGGCATGGCGTTTTACGAGGGGCGCTGCGTCGTCACAATATCCTGACATATGGCGGCGAAAGAGAGGTGACAGGCCGTGCCGGGCAACGAACCGCCCTACGGGGCGTACATCAATGAGCTGTGGGAGCAGGCGGCGCGTCAGCCGGACCCCCATACGGTGTCTCGACTTGTCGCCGCCGAAGCCTGCTATTTGCAGGTGCCGAATGCCGAGGCCGCGACTGCACAGCCCGATCTCGCGCAGATCGACGGCTGGGCGGAAAAGATCGAAGGCACGAAGGCTTTGGGACGCATGATGGAAAACCCGAAGCTCTCCGAGCGCATCGAAGCGCGGGACGCGGAGAGTTTGATGACCGATTTCCGCGCCGAACTGACGCCGCGCTCACGCGACAAACCCGAGCCGGAGAGGGCTGTTGAGAAGCGGCAGGAGCGCGCACGGACGCCGCCCGAGAAAAAGGCGCCGGACAGCCCGACGCGCTGATACAAATCTTTGAAAGAAGGCAGAACAACATGTGGAACAGAAAAGAACTCAAAGCAAAAGGCAAAGCCGCCTTCCAGCGTAACTACTGGAAGTGCGTCATCGTCGCGTTGATCCTGACGGCGCTCATCGGCGGCGGCGCGGCGTCGGGCAGGGGCAGTGCGCAGAACGCGATGCCGGAGGAGACGGCGCTCGCGGAGGAGCTGCAAAAGGCGCCGCGCGAGGTGATTGTCGCGCTCGTGGGCGCGATGGCCGGCGTATCGCTGATCGGCGCGGCGGTCAAGCTGCTGGTGTTTAACCCGCTGCAGGTCGGCTGCAAGCACTTCTTCGTCGTCAACAGCGATAATCCCGCCGAGCTGAGCGAGCTGAAACGCAGCTTCCAAAGTAATTACGGCCGCGTGGTCGTGGGAATGTTCCTGCGCGACCTGTTCATCGGACTGGGGATGGTGCTGTTTATCGTGCCCGGCGTCATCCTAGCGTACTCCTATCGCATGGCGCCGTATATTCTCGCCGAGGACCCGAACGTCAGCGGCATGGAAGCGCTCTCGATTTCGAAGCAGATGATGAAAGGGCACAAGATGAACACGTTCCTGCTCGACCTCAGCTTTTTTGGCTGGTTCTTCCTTGCGGCGATCACCTTCGGCGCGGTCAACGCGCTGTGGACGGGACCCTACACCGAGGCGACGGGCGCGGAGCTATACAAGACGCTTAAAAACGCATAAAACTCCCATGTGCAAGGGAGAAAGCCTTTACATAGATGCAAACAAGAAAAAAATTGAAATTGGAGGAAAGAAATTATGTTTGCACAGGTAGCTGCACCGATCGTATCGCTGCTCAACAGCCTGATGGCTCCGTTGCTTGCCATCGTGGGCGCGGCGGGCGCGCTGTACTGCGTCGTCCTCGGCGTGAAGTTCGCCAAGGCGGAGGAGCCGCAGGACCGCGAAAAGGCCAAAGGCGCGCTCAAGAACGCCGTTATCGGCTTCGTGCTGATCTTCGTGCTGATCCTCGCGCTGAACCTGCTGATGCCGCGACCACGACCACAAACACGCAGACCACAAACACGCAGACCTCGACCTCGACGACGCAGACGACGACCCCCGCGGCTGCGACCGACCCGTTTGACGGCAAGACCTACATGCTCACGACCAGAGCTGCTACGAGCATGGCGGCGAGCGTGAAAGGCGATTCCGGCAATAGCGGCGCCAACGTGGAGCAGCAGGCTTCGGGCTCGTCCAACTATCAGAAGTGGAAGTTTGTCAAGCGAGGCACGGCGACGCTGGACGGTGCGGAGATGTCGTACTACACCATTGAGAACGTTGGCAGCGGCTATGTGCTGGCCACCGAAGGCAGCACGGCCGAGCTCAGAAACAGTTTGAAGCAGTACGCCTACACCGGAAGCGCGAATCAGGAGTGGTTCGTGCTGGGAACGGGGGATGCAGCCTACTATCTTCTGAACCGTGCCAACAGCGGCCTCGCGGCGGACGTGAACGGTGCCGACAAGGGCGCGGGAGCCGACGTCCGGCTTTGGCGAAAGAACAACGGCGACAGCGAGAAGTGGCTGCTGAACTGAGTCGCAGCAAGTATGCAAGGGCGGAAACGCCGTTACATATAAAGTAGCAAATCCAAAAATCAAACAAAAAATTGGAGGAAAAAATTATGTTTGCACAGGTAGCTGCACCGATCGTATCGCTGCTCAACAGCCTGATGGCTCCGTTGCTTGCCATCGTGGGAAGGCGGAGGAGCCGCAGGACCGCGAGAAGGCGAAGGGCGCGCTCAAGAACGCCGTTATCGGCTTCGTGCTGATCTTCGTGCTGATCCTCGCGCTGAACCTGCTGATGCCGGAAATGGTCAAGTGGGTCAACAAGCAGAACGGCACGGACATCATCAGCGAGACGCAGATCACGTCCATGAACAATCAGGTGACGCAGAGCACCAACAAGGGCAACTGACACGCAATCGACCCCGCGCGAACCGCGGGGCGATCCGAGGCCGTGAGCGGTGCTCGCGGCTTGGGATCGGAGTTCCGTGGATGACTCTCTATGACGGTAACGAAAGGAAACCCCATGAAAAAGCTGTTGGAATCCATAAAACCGAAAACGATACTGATCTACGCCGGCATCTTCCTCGTCTCGTCGCTGCTGCTGGGTACGCTGCTGCGCATGCTGGTGGAGAGCGTCGGCACGCTCGCCTCCGGCGGCGGCTGGGTGTTCCGCCCGCGCCTGCTCGTCGAGGGCGCGACCTGGGGCGTCGGCGCGCTGGTGACGCTGGTGCTGGGCGCGGTCTACGCCATCAACGGCGGGTTTGGCGGCGTCCTCGGCGGCGGAC
>CAJOFI010000135.1:0-3429 GCA_905233595.1 uncultured Oscillospiraceae bacterium
CGGAGGAGATCACCGCCCTGTCCGTCACCGCAACGATGGCGACGATGCCGCCCGCCTCCGTGTCCGGGTTGCGCACGCCGATGCGCCAGGGAGAGCCGTCCGGCTTTGCGCCGAGGCACTGGACGTTCCCGCCCAGGCTCACAAGCCCCGAGCTGACGCCCTTTTCGCGGTAGATGTCCATGATGCGCTGGGAGGTGTAGCCCTTTGCGATGGCGCCGAGGTCGATGGCCTGCCCCTCGCCCAGCGTGAGGCGCCCGGTCGCGGCGTCAAAGTCCAGGCGATCCGCCCCGACCTTCGCGAGCGTCGCGGAGAGCTCGGCCTCTGTGGGGACGTGGTGCTCCCCGCTCGGAAAGCCCCAGAGCTCCATCAGCGGGTAGACCGTCGGATCAAAGGCGCCGCCCGTGGAAGCAAAAATCTCCAGCGCCCGCCGCACGAGATACGCGGCGTCCTCGCCGAGCACGGCGCTGCCCTCGCGGTTGACAGAGGAGACCTCGCTGTCTTCAAGGCCGATGGAGAGCAGGGCGTTCAAGCGCTCGACCTCCGCCTCCGCCGCGTCCAGCGCCGCCTCGCGCTTTGCGCCGTAGGCCGTGAGCTCGATGACGGTGTCCATGCTGTCTACGTAGCGGTAGCCCCGCACGGCCGCCTCCGGGTCGGAAGCCGCCTCGCTCTGCGCTCCGCAGGCCGGGAGCAGCAGGAGCAGGAGCAGAAAAATGGCAATGATCTTTCTCATGATTCTTCCTTTTCAGGGTGTAGGATGTCGTGCGCGAGCGGCGTATAGAACAGGCTCTGTACCGCCTCGGGCACCGTGGTCTGGCCGAGGATCCACATCATCTTGGTGTAAGCGCATTCGGTGGTCATGTCGTAAGCCTCGAGCACGCGGCGGTTCTGCTTGAGCCGGTGGCCGATCCGGTAGACCGAGAGATCGGAGCCCTCGTTCTGCACCTGCGTGGTCATCACGGCGAAGCGCCCGCGCGCGGTGTACTCCTCCACAAGCTCGAAGAAGGCGTTGTCCCCATAGCTCGGAAGCCCGCCCACGCCGAAGCACTCGATCACGAGCGCCTGCTTGCGCGCAAAGGCGAAGCGCAGAAGCTCCACGTCGATGCCCGGCACGAGCTTGATAAGCCCCACCTCGGTACTCAGGCGGTCGAAAAAGCGCGTCTCCCCCCTCGTCTCGCCGGGGATGTAGCACAAAAGGCGGTGATCCTGCAGGCTCGCGAGATCCGGAAAGTTGATGCTGGAAAAGGCCGCGAAGCTCTTCGAGCAGGTCTTCCGCGCCCGCGTGCCGAGGATGACGCGCCCGTTGAACACGATGGACACGCCCGCGAGCTTCTCCGAGCAGGCGCAGACAAAGGCGTCGGTCAGGTTGGTCTTGGAGTCGGTGGAGTCAAAATAGATGGGCTTTTGCGCCCCGGTGAAGACGATGGGCTTGCGGCTGTTCTGCACCAGATAGGAGATCGCGGCGGCGGTGTAGGCCATCGTATCCGTCCCGTGGCTCACGACGAAGCCGTCGTAGCGCGCATAGCTCTCCCGCAGGACGCGGGCGAGCGCCGTCCAATGCGCGGGGGTGATGTTGGTGCTGTCCTCGTTGAAGATCGAGACGCAGTCCACTTCGCACAGCCGGGAGATCTCCGGGACAAACTGCAGCAGCCGTTCCGGGCTGATGCCCGGCGCGAGGCCGTCCGGCGTCATCTCCGAGGCAATGGTGCCGCCCGTCCCAATCATAAGCACCTTCTTCAACGGATCACCCCTCCTTTGGAACTGTTCCGAAATAACTTGTGCAATCTGGCTTGCCTTTTTCGCCTGTAGCTGCGTTGTCAAATCTTGAAATACACAAAGTATTCCTGCGATTTTCCGCCTCGCTACAGGCGAAAAATCCTACGCCATCTTTGCACAATTTATTTCTGCACAGGAATAGAAATTTTTTATCGCTGCCGCGCGATAAGTGGCCAGTGGCCAGTAGATAGTGAATAGTGAAAAATGAATAGTGAATAGTTAAGGTGTCGCTGCGCGACGATTGAAGTAGAATTAGCGATGCTGCACACTTGGCTCCCCCTCCGGGGAGCTGTCGCCGCCGCTTGCGGCGGTGACTGAAGGGGCGTTATAATCCGTCCCCGCAGGGGACGCCATCACCGGCCACTATTCGAGCGCTGCTCGCAGCTTCTCGAGCGCCTTTTTCTCGATGCGCGAGATATAGCTTCGGCTGATGCCAAGGCGCTGGGCGGTCTCCCGCTGGGTCAGCCCCTCGCGCCCCGTGAGGCCGTAGCGCAATCGGATGACCTGCGCCTCGCGCTCGTCAAGCTCCGTCTGCACGCACGCGCGCAGCTTCTCACACAGCTCCCGGCTGCCGATGCGCTCGGCGAGATCGTCCTGCTCGGCGATCACGTCGAGAAAGGAGAGGTTCCCGTCCTCGTCCTCGCTCTCGAGCGCCTCGGAGAGGCTCAGCTCCCCCGCCGTCTTGCGCTGGGCGCGAAAGTGCATGAGGATCTCGTTTTCGATGCAGCGGCTCGCGTAGGTTGCAAGGCGCACCCCCTTGTCGGCGCGGTAGCTGTTGACGCCCTTGATAAGCCCGATCGTGCCGATGGAGAGCAGATCCTCCGTGTCCCCGCTCTGGGCGTAGTACTTCTTGACGATGTGCGCCACCAGGCGCATGTTGTGCTCCACCAGGCGGTTTCGCGCATCGATGTCCCCCGCCGCCCAGGCTTCAAGCGCCCTGCGCTCCTCCTCGGCGCTCAGCGGCCGGGGATAGGAGCCGCCCGGCGAAATGCGCAGCATCAGAAACAGGCTCCCCGCAAGGAGCCGAAACGCTTGCTCCAGCATATTCTCACCTCCCTGACAGCATATTCGCTCAGGGGGCGGTTCATGCGTGAAGACAATAAAAATACGTCGAAACGCAAGACGGTGATTGAAATTTTACCGCTTTTGTGATTTAATGTAAATATCCATGAAAATCTTCAGAGGGATGACGTCATGAAAGTTGTATTGCAGCATCTTACCAAGAAATTCCCCAGCCGCCAGAAGAAGGGCGAGGACGTAGTCGCCGTGAGCGATTTCACCTTTGAGATCCCGGATGGGCAGCTCATCGGTCTGCTTGGCCCCTCCGGCTGCGGCAAGAGCACCACGCTCAATCTGATCTGCGGCCTCGAAATGCCCACGAGCGGGCACATCTTCTTCGGCGAGGACGATGTGACCCGGCTCCCGCCCGAGAACCGCGGCGTGGGGCTCGTGTTCCAGAACTATGCGCTCTACCCGCATCTGACCGTGCGGCAAAACATCCTCTTCCCCCTGCAGAACCTCAAGGGGGCCGCCCGCCCGAGCAAGGCGGAGATGCTCAAGAAGGCGGAGGAGGCCGCGCGCCTCGTGCAGATCGAGCAGCTTCTCGACCGCAAGCCCAGCGAGATGTCCGGCGGGCAGCAGCAGCGCGTCGCCATC
>CAJOFI010000135.1:3456-6849 GCA_905233595.1 uncultured Oscillospiraceae bacterium
TCTCGACGCCCGCCTGCGTCTGCAAACGCGCGAGGAGATCCGCCGCATCCAGCGCGAGACCGGCATCACCACCATCTTCGTCACCCACGACCAGGAGGAGGCCATGAGCATCTCCGACCTCATCGTCGTGATGAAGGACGGCGTCGTGCACCAGATCGGCAAGCCCCAGGAGGTCTACGACCTGCCGCGCAACCTCTTCGTCGCGAAATTCCTCGGCACCCCGCCCATCAACGTCTTCACCGGCGAGGTGCGCGGCGGCGTGCTCTACGTCGGGGAGGACGGCGTGCTGCCCGTCGGGGGTGTGAAGGATCGCAAGGTCTTCGTCGGCGTCCGCCCGGAGGGCTTCGTGCTCCAGGCCGCGGGTCCCCTGAGCTGCGCGCTCCAGGCCGTGGAGGTCATGGGGCGCGACCGCAGCGTCGTCTCCACCCATCCCGCCGCCGTGAGCAGCACCATCCGCGCGATCATCCCCTCCGACGAGGAGCTGGACACCAAGCACGGCACCGTGCGCTTTGCCCTCAAGCCAAACAAGGTGCACCTCTTCGACGCCGAAACCGAGGAGAGGATCCCGTTTGAGGCGTGAGCGGCGGACAGTGAACAGAGGATCGTTAAGGTGTCGCTTCGCGACAATTATATAATACGTCCCCGAAGGGGACACCGCAACTATTCACTCTTCACTTTTCACTGTTCACTCCCTCTTTTGCTGTTGCCGATAAGGAAGTGGTATTTGTATGAATAAAAACTGGAAAGCCTGGCTGTACCTGCTGCCCGCGCTGGCGTTTCTGGGCGTGTTCATGGTCTACCCGCTGGTGGACGTGTTCGTCTATTCCTTCGAGGAGGGCTATAACTCCGCCTCCCAGAGCTTCTGGGGCACGGGGCTTTATAACTACGCCTACGTTCTGCACGACCCTTATTTCCTGCAGGCGGTGAAGAACACCTTCCTGCTCGTCGTTATCACGGTGCCGCTCTCGACGGGGCTTGCCCTGCTCATCTCCGTGGGGCTCAACTCCATCAAGCCCCTGCGCGAGCTGTATCAGACCGTGTTCTTCCTCCCCTACGTCACGAACACCCTCGCCGTCGGCCTCGTGTTCATGATCCTCTTCAAGAAAACCGCCTACTCCGACGGGCTCATTAACCTTCTGATCCACTTCTTCGGCGGTCAGTCGGTGGACTTCATCGACGGCCCCTACTGGGCGAAGATGCTCGTCATGTGCATTTACACGGTCTGGGTGGTCATGCCCTTCAAAATTCTGATCCTCACCTCGGCGCTGGCCTCCGTGCGGCAGGACTACTACAACGCCGCCAAGATCGACGGCACCTCCAAGTGGCGCACCTTCACGCGCATCACCCTGCCCATGATCTCGCCCATGATCTTCTATCTCGTCATCACGGGCTTCATCGGCGCCTTCAAGGCTTACAGCGACGAGGTCGCCATCTTCGGCACCGATCTGAACGCCGCCGGGATGAACACCATCGTCGGCTACGTCTACGACATGCTCTACGGCGACAGCGGCGGCTACCCCTCCTACGCCTCCGCCGCGGCGCTGATCCTCTTCGCCATCGTGCTGACCATCACGGTCATCAACCTCATGATCAGCAAGAAAAACGTGCAGTACTAAGGGGGTGCCGGGATGCATTACGAAAAAATCGAGCTTGCCGCTGCGCGGCGGGAGAAGATCCGCAAGATCGTCACCTATACGCTGCTGACCCTCTGGGCGCTGATCGTGCTCTTTCCCTTTTACTGGATGCTCTTGAGCTCCGTCAAGAGCTACAGCGCCTACAACGGCGAATACGTCCCCAGCTTCTTCACGCTCTCGCCGACGCTGCAAAACTACGTGGACGCCTTCACCACCGTGAACCTCGCCCGCTACTTCACGAACACCATCGTCTTCACCCTCGCCACCACGGCGATCATGATGGTGGTCATCATCTTCGCGGCCTACGCTTTCGCGCGGCTGGACTTTCCGGGAAAGAACCTCGTGTTCGCGCTCTTCCTCTCACTCATGATGATCCCGAGCGAGCTTGTGGTCATCACAAACTTCGTCACCATCACCAACTGGGGCATGCGCAACACCTTCTGGGGCTTGATCCTGCCCTCCGTGACCTCGGTGTTCTACATCTATCTGCTCAAGGAGAACTTTGAGCAGGTGCCCGAGGAGCTCTACAAGGCCGCGAAGGTGGACGGCACCTCCGACCTCAAGTACCTCTTCAAGGTCATGCTGCCCATCTGCCAGCCCACCGTCGTCACCATCGTGATCCTCAAGGTCATCGAGTGCTGGAACAGCTACGTCTGGCCCCGCCTCATCACCGACGACGAGAAGTATTTCCTCGTCTCCAACGGCATCCAGGAGATCCGCGAAAACGGCTTCGGCCGCGAGAACATCCCCGCCATGATGGCCGCCGTCGTGGTCATCTCCGTGCCGCTGATCGTGCTGTTTCTCGTGTTCCACAAAAAGATCATGGCCGGCGTTTCGAGAGGAGGGACGAAGGGATGAAAAAGCTTCTGTGCGTCCTGCTCTGCCTTGTGATGCTGCTGCCCCTCTGCGCCTGCCACGGCTCCAGGGAGCGCGCCGCCTTCGCCGTGCCGACGAGCTTTGACGAGAGCCAGAACGTTGAGATCACCTTCTGGGCGAAGAACGACACCAACAAGACCCAGACCGCGATCTACCAGAAGGCCATCGAGGATTTTGAGGCGCTCTACCCCAGCATCACGGTGAACATGCGCCTCTACACCGATTACGGCAAGATTTACAACGACGTCATCACCAACATCGCCACCGACACCACGCCCAACGTCTGCGTCACCTACCCGGATCACATCGCGACCTACATGACCGGCGCGGACGTGGTCGTGCCGCTCGACGAGCTCTTCGCCGACCCGCGCTTCGGCTTCGGCGGAAGCGAGCTGCGCTACGACGCGCCGACGCTCGAGGAGCTGGTGCCCGAGTTTCTCGCGGAGTGCCGCATCGGGAACGTGAGCTACGCCGTGCCCTATATGCGCTCCACGGAGGCGTGTTATGTAAACAAGACCTTCGTCGAAAAGCTGGGCTACACCCTGCCGGAGACGCTGAGCTGGGACTTCGTGTGGGAGGTCTCCGAGGCCGCGATGGCGAAGGACGCCGAGGGGAATTTCCTGCTCAACGGCCAGAAGGTCATGATCCCCTTCATCTACAAGTCCACCGACAACATGATGATCCAGATGCTTAGGCAGAAGGGCGCGGGCTACTCCGGCGCAGACGGCAGCATCGAAATTTTCAACGACACGACGAAGGAGCTCCTCTACACCGTCGCCGAGCACGCGAAGACCGGCGCCTTCTCCACCTTCAAGATCTCCTCCTACCCCGCAAACTTCTTAAACGCCGGGCAGTGCCTCTTCGCGGTGGACTCCACGGCGGG
>CAJOFI010000135.1:6898-14549 GCA_905233595.1 uncultured Oscillospiraceae bacterium
CCCGCAGTTTGACGCGGAAAAGCCCGCCATGATTTCGCAGGGGCCTTCGCTCTGTATCTTTAATAAGGAAGACCCGCAGGTGGTGCTGGCCTCCTGGCTGTTCACGCAGTTTCTGCTGACGAATGACGTGCAGATCGCCTACGCCGAGACCGAGGGCTACGCGCCCGTCACGCGGAAGGCGCAGCAGAGCGCGGAGTACCAGGACTACCTCGCGCGCGCCGGGGAGGACAACGGCGAGCACTACGCCGTGAAGATCGCGGCGACGAAGCTTCTCATGGACAACACCGCCCACACCTTCACCACCCCCGTCTTCAACGGCTCCACCTCCCTGCGCGACGCCGCCGGGCAGATGATTGAGGACGTGACCAAGTCCGTCCGCCGCAAGCAGACCGTGGACGAGGCGTATATGCAGAAGCTCTTCTCCGACGTAAACTCCCTCTACCGCCTCGACCAGATCAGCGCCTCCGGCGCGGGCGGCCCGGCCGATCTCGGCCCCCTGCCCCAGACGGCGGTGATACTGCTATCGTCTCTCGCGGCCGCCTGGCTGTTCATCGGCCTTGTCTATGCCGTGGGGCTGATCCGAAAGCGGAAAAAGTAACAGCGAACCGTGAACAGTGAAAAGTTATGGTGTCGCTTCGCGACGAATCCAAAGCTCTTTCCGAAGGGAACACCTTAACTGTTCACTTTTCACGATTCCCTGCAACCGCGCGGAATCGTTTCAAATAAGCATTAAATTAACGACTTGTCACAAAGCCTTGATTTTCCACACAGAACGGGTATAATAAAGCTTGTCCCAAAATCAAACTTTTAACAGGGAGGACTATCATGAAAAAGTACTTCGCACTTCTCCTGGCACTGAGCATGGTCTTTGCGCTGTGCGCCTGCGGTCAGGCCGCCGCCCCCGCCGCCACGGAGGCTCCCGCCGCCACTGAGGAACCCGCCGCCACTGAGGAACCCGCCGCCGTGGAAGAGCCCGCCACCGTGGAAGAGCCCGCCGCCGAGCTCATGAGCTATGCCGACTACGCCGCCGCCGACGTGGACGCGGAGGTCAACATCGAGTGCTACGTCCAGGCCAAGCAGAGCTGGTGGGACAACAAGGTCACCGTCTATGCCGCCGACGAGGACGGCGCCTACTTCCTCTACGACATGGCCTGCTCCGAGGAGGACAACGAGAAGCTCGTCCCCGGTCAGAAGATCCGCGTGCACGGCTTCAAGGGCGAATGGGCCGGTGAGGTCGAGGTCATGGACGCGACCTTCGAGTTTGTGGACGGCGAGAGCTATATCGCCGAGGCGCTGGACGTGGCCGCCCTGCTGGGCACCGACGAGCTGGCCGCGCACATGAACCAGTTCATCTCCGTCTCTGACGCCGTGGTCGCCGACAAGGGCGACGGCGCCGCTTTCTTCTACAACTGGGATAACTCCGGTGAGGACGGCAACTCTGACCTGTACTTCGATCTCGAGGTCAACGGCGCCGTGTACACCTTCGTCGTGCGCCGCTATCTGACCGCGCCGGGCAGCGAGGTCTACGAGGCCGTCAAGAACCTCCAGGTCGGCGACACCGTGGACGTCGAGGGCTTCCTCTACTGGTACGAAGGTCCCCAGCCCCACATCAGCTCCATCGTCGTCAAGTAAATCAATCCATGGGGATGTGAAAAAGTTTTTTCACATCCCCATGGATTTTAGGAAAGAAAACGACAAGGTCGAAATATTTCTAGGGAAGCGCTGATTAAATCGGCGAGAGCAGATTCCGAGAAAATTTGCGTTCTGATGAAGGCAGTTTTTCGCCGGAATACTTTGTGTATTGCAAGAAAAGACGATTTATTCAGCGTTTCCCTAGGGCAGCTCTAAAAACTTGGGTCTGGCGATGCGCCGGGCAGGAGTTTTTGAGCTGCCCTCTATATACTCTTTGCCCGACAGAAGAAGAACAGGCTGATCCTGACGGCATCTGAAAACTGAATTCTAAAACTGAAATCTAAATACCGGGGCTGTGAAAAACTCCGTTTTTCACAGCCCCGGTATTTACTCGTGTTTCACAAAATAGTGCCTCGCGATCCATTTGGAGAGCCCGTCGAGGCCGGGGTAGACGATGCGCTCAGACATGTTGAGCTGGTCGAGCATGTCCCGCACGCGCCAGCGGAGCCTCCGGTCGAGCACGTATTTGACCGTGTTCTCCGTGCAGCGATCCAGAAATTCCTCCAGATCCCGCATCGGAAGCGGGATGACCGAGAAGAAGGCGTACTGGTTCACGATGCGCTGGTTGATGGAGGGCGGCTCGAGCACGACCATGGCGTGATCCCCCATGTCACTATCGTACTGGGTCAGATTGTCCGTCGCCTGGGTCAGCATATCCACGGAGAAGACCTCCGCCTTGTTCGCGCGCATGATGGCCTGGTACTTCTCGGGCAGGAGGGAATGCAGCTCGTCGATGTCGATGCGCCAGATCACGCCGTCGTGGGCGCTCATCTGCTCGAGGTTCTCCTCGCTCGTGGCGAAGTGCAGCGCCACCAGCGCCGAGTGCGTCCAGTCCAGCAGGCGCGTGGGCAGGCCGTGGTGCTGCCCGAGGATCATCTGCCGCCAGACGGAATTGGCAACGCTCGGGTCCTCGATCACCGCGTATTTGGCAAAGTTCTTCAAAATCGCGGGCTCCAGCGTGCGCTCCAGCTCCTTGCAGTTGCGGCGCAGCGTCGTGACCATCTTGTAGTCCGCGTTCGGCATACCCCGGTAAACGTAGTTGCAGCGGTTGCGCTTGAGATTCGGACGGTACGCCTGATCCGCCAGCAGCGGCATCAGCTCCTCCACCGTGGTGATGCGCATTTCTTTTATCATGTCTCTCACTCCCTGTTTTCAGTTTACTCCGAAAAGAGCCCGTTCGTCAAGCCTTGCGGGATTCGAGCGCGATATTCTCAAAATCCCATCTTGACAATGGGTGTTAGATATGTTAAACTGCAAGCAGTTAAAGCAATCTAACCACCAAAAAGGAGGGCGGAGCCGTGAGCGTTGTGATCGTTGGCGGAAACGAGTGTATGGAGCGGCGGTACAAGGAGCTCTGCGCGCAGTACCGCTGTGAGGCGAATGTGTTTACGAAGCCGCGCGGCGGGCTGAAGGACAAGCTGGGCTCGCCCGATCTGATGATTTTCTTCACCAACACCATGTCCCACAAGATGCTGCACGGGGCGCTGTGCGAAGTGAAGGGGCAGCAAACGAAGGTGGAATACTGCCGCAGCGCTTCCCTCTCGGCGCTGCGAACGGTGCTCGAGAAGCACGCAGGTTAAGCAGCAGCGCCGATCATGGATCGGCGGAGCACTAAATGTCCGGTGAAGGTGTCGCTTCGCGACAAATTATAATTCGTGCCCGAAGGGGACACCGCAACTATTCACTATTCATTTTTCACTGTTTATTGTTCACTCGTTTAACTCCCCCGCGTTCGGGGCATACTCTGGGGAAAGGGGGCGCATGCTGTGTCTGAGGAAGTGTTTGTCCAATGCTGCGCGCCGACGCTCGCGGGGCTCAAAACCGGGAGCATGTTCTCCTTCCCCTACCCTGACCGGGACAGTCTGCGCGCCGACCTGCGGCGGCTCAACGGCGCGCTCGCCGCGCGGGGGCTTGTGGTGCTGCCGCTGCGCTACCGGGAGGGCAAGGCGCTGCTCTACGTCTTTCGCCCGGGGCTTTTGCGGCACGATCTGACGCGAGACGACGCGCGCGAGCTTCTGCGCGAGGCGGGCTACGCGGGCGAGGGGCTCTCCGCCTGCCTGCGGCGGCTGATCGAGCGGCTGGGGCGGGAGGACTTTCCCCACGAGATCGGGCTGTTTCTCAGCTATCCGCCGGAGGACGTGCGCGGCTTCATCGAGAACCGCGCGCAGAACAGCAAGCTCACGGGCTACTGGAAGGTCTACGGCGACGAGATGAGCGCGCGCAGGACGTTTGAAAAATATCGGAAATGTACGGAGGCCTACCAGCGCTCACTGCGCGCGGGCTTCACCCTGCGTGAGCTGGCGGTATCCGTATAAAGTATATAATCAGAAAGGACTTATCAACATGAGCAAAGCAGCAATCGTTTATTGGAGCGGCACCGGCAACACTGAGGCCATGGCGCAGGCCGTGCAGAAGGGCGCGCAGAAGGCGGGCGCCTTCGCCGAGCTCTTCCAGATTTCCAGTTTTGACGCGGCCAAGGCCGCAGGCTACGACGCCTTCGCCTTCGGCTGCCCCGCGATGGGCAGCGAGGAGCTGGAGGACAGCGAGTTCGCCCCCGGCTTTGAGGCAGTCAAGGGCGCGCTCGCGGGCAAGAAGGTCGTGCTCTTCGGCTCCTACGGCTGGGGCGAGGGCGACTGGATGCGCGCCTGGGAGGCCGACTGCGCCGCTTCCGGCATCAGCCTCGCCGCCGAGAGCGTCATCTGCAACGACGCCCCCGACGATGACGGCGTCGCCGCCTGCGAAGCGCTGGGCGCGGTGCTTGCGTAATCCGTGAAGCGGCACCTTTTTATTTTTGCGGCATACATTTTTTGATTCGTCCCCGAAGGGGACACCTTAACTATTCACCTTTCACTTTTCACTGATTCCGTTCCCCCGCCGATCAATGATCGGCGCTGCGACCGGCGACTGTCCACTGACCTTCTATCTGGCCACTATTGACAAGACACGAAAGAAATTTGCCGAGATCCTTTGTGCATGATTGACATTTTTCAAATTCTGGAGTATCATTGCTTCAAAGATTGCAAATGTGTCTTCTACGGGCTTGCCCGCTGAAAAATACAAACAAGGAGGAACCCCCATGAAAAAGTACCTGGCACTGCTGCTTGCGCTCGTGATGGTCTTCGCACTCTGCTGCCCCGCCGCTTTCGCAGACGGCGACTACACGATCCGCATCTACTCCAACTCCAACTCCACCGAGCGCACCACCTGGCTCATCAATGAGGCGAAGAAGGCCGGCTTCTCCATCTCCATTGACGACAACTCCGTCATCTCCGGCGATACCGCCGCCGTGCAGGCCGCCAACGAGAACAAGGACGGCGACCTCATCTTCGGTCTGAACGAGACCCGCTGGGGTCAGCTCATCGACGGGGCTTACGAGAACCTCTCCATTATCGACTGGACGCCCTCCTGGGCCGATCAGGTCGGCGCCTACAAGTACGACGGGCAGGCCTGGGGTCTGGTGATCCAGAACGTGCTGATGCTCTACCGCAACGACGAGTTCGGCACCAACGGCGAGGAGCTGCACTTCGACCACTGGGCTGACGTGGTCAACTCCGGCTACACCTGGTATCGACAGAACAAGATCGGCGGCACCACCAACGCCAACATCAACTCCGCCATCCTCTACGCCTTCGCCGATCCCGATTCCCCCGCCGGCGGCATCTCCATCGACGGCTGGAAGGCGCTGTGGAAGTTCTGCGCGGACGGCAAGTCCGGCGGCGACGACTACAAGTACGGCTTTGACCCGCTGAACAAGGGTGAGGTCGCGATCTCCGAGTTCTACTCCTCCGCCCTCTACGGCAAGATCGACGCCGCAGCCGAGGGCAGCGAGCACCCGCTCGTTGGCGCGCTGGAGCCGGAGAACTGGGCGCTGGTCGATATTGCGGACGGCACCTACTACATCGCCGAGTACATCGGCATCCTCGACAAGGCTGGCCGTACCGAGGAGCAGACCGAGAAGGTCAAGGAGTTCTGCGACTGGTTCGGCTCCGCCGAGGTGCAGGCTGCCTGGGCTGAGGAGTTTGACTCCGTGCCCTGCAACGCCGAGGCTGTGGAGCTGGTTTACGGCGAGGACATCCCCGAGATCTACCTGCTGGACAACTTCGCGCTCGCGACGGTCGAGGGCACTGACATGACCTACGCCGCCTACGTTGCCGCGCACTCCGCCGAGTGGACCAACATCATGACGAACCTGGGCTTCTACTGGGCCGACGCCTCCGACGCCAAGCCCGAGCCGGATTGGGACAGCCTTGACTGGGCGGTTCTGACCCAGAAGGCCGCGTAAATTTTCCCAACAGGCGCAATGGCGAGCCGGGCAACCGGCTCGCCATGTTCATAAATAGAGCGGCCAGAGGCCAGAAAGCGAAGGAGCAGGAACCATATGATAAAATTAAACAACATCGTCGTGAAGTTCGGGGATCACACCGTTCTGCACGACATCAACGTCCACGTGAAGGAGGGTGAGTTCTTCACCTTCCTCGGCCCCTCCGGCTGCGGCAAGACGACGACGCTGCGAACGATCACCGGCTTCATCGAGCCTGCCGAGGGCAGTGTGATCGTCAAGGGGCAGGACATCACGCACGTCCCCATCGAAAAGCGCAACATCGGCATCGTCTTCCAGAGCTACGCCCTCTTCCCCACCATGACGGTCTATGACAACATCGCCTTCGGCCTCAAGATCAAGAAGCTCAGGCGCGACGAGATCGACCGCAAGGTGCGCGAGATCGCGAAGAAGGTCGATCTCACGGACGAGCAGCTCAAGAAGGCCGTGTCCCAGCTCTCCGGCGGGCAGCAGCAGCGCGTCGCCATCGCCCGCGCGCTGGTGACCAACCCCGCCATCATCTGCATGGACGAGCCGCTGAGCAACCTCGACGCCAAGCTGCGCGTGCAGCTCAGAAACGAGCTGAAGAAGATGCAGAAGGAGTTCGGCATCACGACGATCTACGTCACGCACGACCAGGAGGAGGCGCTGACCCTCTCCGACCGGATCGCGGTGTTCAACAAGGGCTGCATCGAGCAGATCGGCACGCCGAACGAGGTATACAACTACTCGAAGACCGAGTTCGTCTCCAACTTCATCGGGGACATCAACCGCCTCAGCGACGAGGTGGTGGCGCGGCTCAACGCCGACGGCGCGCAGTTGGACGCCAAAAAGCACAACTACGTCCGCCTCGAGCGCCTGCACGTGAATGTGGAGGCGCTCGAGGGGTGCGCGAATACTACGGGCTCTTCATCAAATATTACATCGACCTCGGCAGCCAGATCATCAAGGTCATCGAGAAAAACGACGGCGTGCGCATCTACGAGGAGGGGCAGCAGGTCTCCGTGGTCATCGACCCCAGGGACGTGATGGCCTACGCCCCCTCGGGAGAGGACGTGGTGGCGCAATGACACAGTCGCTCGACCGCAGGATACGGCCGGAGCTGTTCGTGCGGCTGGTGGGCGTGTGCTTCTTCGCCTACCTGTTCTTCGGCTTCATGCTCCTGCCCTGCCTCAACACGCTCACGAGCATCTTCAACACCCGCAACGCCGCCGGGGAGCGGGACGCCTTCGCGGTCATCCGCTTCTTCCTCGCGGGCTCCATGGGCAAGTACGTCTGGAATTCCCTCAAGCTCGCGGTGTGCCTCGTCGTCACGGTGAACGTGGTGGGCGTGTCCATCGTGCTGCTGACGGAGTACTTCGACATCAAGGGCGCGCGCATCCTCCGCATGGGCTACATGACCACGATGATCTATTCCGGCGTCGCGCTGGTCACGGGCTATATGTTCCTCTACGCGGGGGACGGCATCCTCACCTCCGCGATGAAAAACGCCTTCCCGGATTTCAATACGAGCTGGTTTTCGGGCTTCAACGCGGTGCTCTTCACGATGACCTTCGCCTGCACCTCGAACCACATGCTCTTTCTGCGCAACGCCATCCGGGGCATCGACTACAACACCGTGGAGGCCGCGCGCAACATGGG
>CAJOFI010000136.1 GCA_905233595.1 uncultured Oscillospiraceae bacterium
TCGCGCTCGTCCATCGTCTGAGCACGATTCTGGAGCGTTTCCGGCACAATGTTTTGCGTGTTGACTGTTTGCCCAGGTTGTGCTATATTGAGATTGGGCGGAGAAGCAAGAGACGCATTCGGCGTATTCCCGGGGCCTTGGGCATTGGGAGCTTGCGTAACGCCTCCTTTTTCGCTCATATATGCGCTGACGACCCAGAGTTTTTTGTATTTGGAATCGGGAACGGCTTCTACGATGTAGTAGGTGCCGTTCACTTTTTTTCTGTACACGAGCAGGGGAATCGAAATTATAGTAAACGCAAATAGTATTTGCGTTTACTATAATTTTCCAAAGCCGTTTTTCTGCGTCCCCTTACATCCGCATTTCGATCCAGTGGAGCAGGAACCGATCGACGGCTTCTCTGTCGAGCTCGTTTAAGATCTCGTGGCGGTCGTCGGGGAAGAGCTTGAGCGTTACGTCGGTCAGACCGGTGTTGAGATAGGACTGGGCGACGAGGCGGGGGCCTTTCCCGAAGTCGCCGACCGGGTCCTTCTCACCGGAGACGACGAGGACGGGCAGCGTCTTGGGGATCTTGTCCAGATTCACCTGCCGCTGCGCGTAGCGGATGCCGCAGAACATGTTGTAATAGCCGTTGACCGTGAACATGAACTGGTTGAGCGGGTTGGCCTCGTAGGCATCGACGATCGCCTCATCCTTCGTCAGCCAGTCGCTCTTCGTGCGCGCGGGCTGGAAGGCGGCGCTGTAGGAGCCGAGCGCCATGTTGTTGATGACGCTGCTGCGGTAGTACCCGCCCCGCGTCCGCTGGAAGGAGCCCGTCAGACTGATGCCCATGTCCAGCGTCGCCATCGGCTGATAGCCCGTGCCCATGATGATCGCCCCGGCCAGCCCTTCGCCGTGCTTCTCGATGAACTGCCGCGCGAGGAAGGAGCCCATGCTGTGCCCCAGCAGGAAATAGGGGAGCTCCGGGTGCTGCTTCTGCGTGTCCTCACGAAGCTGCTGCATGTCGCCGATGACGCAGAAGTTCCCGTCGTGTTCGGCGAAGTAGCCATACTGCGATTCGTCCCGGACGGATTTTCCGTGCCCGAGGTGGTCGTTGCCGACGACGCGGAAGCCCTGCGAGGCCATGAAGCGCGCGAAGCGGTCGTAGCGGTCGATAAACTCCACCATGCCGTGCGCGATCTGCAAAACGCCCCGCACCTCGCCCTCCGGCAGCCATTCGATGGCGTGGATCTGCGTCAGCCCGTCCTTGGACGGATAATAGAATTCCCGTTTCATGTCTCTCATCCTTTCGTATGTTGATCTCTCCTGCCTCCAGTATACAGCAAAGCGGCGCGCCCGTAAAGCCGATTTCTGCGTTTAGCCGCAATTTGTACTGGAATTATAGGGGATTGTATGGTATTCTGAAACGAGAAAGCAAACAGGGAGGAAAAGAGCTTGAAGCTGCTGCTGATCCGGCACGGGGACCCGGACTATGTGCATGACGATCTGACCGAGGTGGGCAGGCGCGAGGCCGCGCTGCTGGCCGGGCGCATCGCCCCGATGGACATGGCGCAATATTACGTCTCGCCCCTGGGCAGGGCGAAGGCGACCGCCGCGCCGACGCTTGCGAAGGCCGGGCGGACAGCCGTCGAGTGCGAATGGCTGCAGGAGTTCTCGCCGCGCATCATGCGCCCGGACAAGGATTTCCCCAAGATCGCCTGGGACTGGCTGCCCCAGGACTGGCTGCGGGACGAGCGCTTCCTGCTGCCCGAGCGCTGGAAGGAGAACGAGATCTTTCAGGCCGGGGGCGTCGGCGCGGAATACGAGCGCGTGACCGCCGCCTTTGACGCGCTTCTGGCGGAGCACGGCTACGCGCGCGAGGGGCGCTTTTACAGGGTGGAGCGGGCAAACGCCGACATGCTGGCCTTCTTCTGCCACTTCGGCGTCGGCTGCGTGCTGATGAGCCATCTGATGAACTGCTCGCCCATGATCCTCTGGCACGGGCTGGTCATGGCGCCGAGCTCGGTGACTCTGATAAACAGCGAGGAGCGAAGACCCGGCATTGCGTCCTTTCGCGCCGCCCAGGTGGGGGACGTGTCCCACCTCTACGCCGCCGGGGAAGAGCCCTCCTTCGCCGCCCGCTTCTGCGAGGTGAACGGGAACGGAGACAGAGAAGACTGAGGAGGAAACCAATATGGAAATCCGCAAAATCGTGATCACCGGCGGCCCCAGCGCGGGCAAGACCACGGGTCTGAGCTGGGTGCAGAACGCCTTTACCAAGCTGGGCTACAAGGTGCTCTTCGTGCCCGAGACGGCGACGGAGCTTATATCCGGCGGCGTCGCGCCCTGGAGCTGCGGCAGCAATGTGGAGTACCAGAAGGTGCAGATGGCGCTGCAACTCGAGAAGGAGCGCCTGTTCGAGCAGGCCGCCCGCACCATGCGCGCCGGGAAGATCCTCATCGTCTGCGACCGCGGCGCGCTCGACAACAAGGCCTACATGAACGACGAAGAGTTTGCCGAGGTGCTGCGCTTCGTCGGGCAGACCGAGGAGGCGCTGCTCGCGCGCTACGACGCGGTGTTCCACATGGTCACCGCCGCCAAGGGCGCCGAACAGTTTTACACCAAGGAGAACAACAAGGCGCGCTATGAGAGCGTGCAGGAGGCCGTGGAGCTGGACGGGCGGCTTGTCGCCTCCTGGGAAAAGCACCCCTATCTGCGCGTCATCGACAACTCCGTGGACTTTAACCACAAGCTCAGAAGCCTCATCGCCCAGATCCGCCTCGCCCTCGGCGAGCCGGAGGCGCTGAGCATCGAGCGGAAGCTGCTCGTGGAATACCCGGACGTGCGGTGGCTCGAATCGCTGCCCGACTGCCGCCGCGTGGAGATCAGCCAGATGTATCTGCCCGCGCGGGAAGGGGAGGAGCTGCGCATCCGCTGCCGCGAGGAAAACGGCGGGCGCATCTACTACAAGACCCTCAAGCGCCGCATCAGCGAGTTCAAACGCCTCGAGATCGAGGAGCGCCTCACCCAGGGCGAGTACCTGTCGCTGATGCAGAACGCAGACCCCGACGCTCACCTTATGCGCAAGACCCGCTACTGCCTCAGCTACGAGGGGCAGTATTTCGAGATCGACCTCTATCCCTTCTGGAAGGACCAGGCCATCGTCGAGGTCGAGCTGAGCGACAGGGGGGACGAGCTGCGTCTGCCCGAGGGGCTTCGCCTTATCCGCGAGGTGACCGGCGACCCGGCCTATAAAAACGCCGCCCTGGCAAAGCTCTACTGAGGAACTGTTCCGAAATAAGGAACTGTCACGAAATAATCTGTGCAATCTGGCTTGCCTTTTTCGCCTGTAGCTGCGTTGTCAAAGCTTGCAATACACAA
>CAJOFI010000137.1 GCA_905233595.1 uncultured Oscillospiraceae bacterium
GACGTTCCCGTTCACCGTCGCCCACGAGCTGGCGCACCGGCGCGGCGTCGCCAGCGAGCAGCAGTGCAACTTCCTCGGCGTGCTCGCCTCCGTCTGCGCGGCGGACGAGGCCTACCGCTACTCCGGCTGGCTCACGGGCTACATCAACCTTTCCAACGCGCTTTACACCGTCGACCCCGATACCTGGCTGGAGATCCGAGCGTCGCTCCCCGCGACGGTGGAGGCCGACCTGCGGGCCGCGGGCGACTACTGGGCACGGTACGAGGGCAAGGTCTCCGAGGCCAGCGGCAGGGCCTACGACGCCATGCTCAAGAGCTACGGCGACGAGCTGGGCATGCAGAGCTACGGCGCGGTGGTGGACCTTCTGGTCGCCTATTTCAAATGATGGCTTCGCCATCATTTGAAATAGATTCATCGCCATTTCGCTCGCCGTTTACACGGCAACCGCGAAATATATATTTTTGTCTGCCCGAAACTTTTCTCGCGCGTTTTCCGTCTATCTTAACAGAAATACACAGCAAGGGATATTGATCGTGAACAAAAAAAGACATCATGTGTATATGTCGCGCACAGAACGGCTGATCCGCGCCGCGCTGATTCTCGTCCTCACATGCGCCTCGGCCTGGGGCGTGTGGAACCTCGTCGTCGCCAAGCCCGCCGTCGCGAACAATACGCCGCCGGTGTCGACCTCCACCACGCCTGCGGCCACGCCCGTCAAGCGGGCGGACAGCGAGGACGAAACCGTGGTGCCCGTCGAAACCGTGGACGGCCCCTACACGCGCAAGGACGACTGCTGGACGTTCCTGCTGGTCGGCATGGACCGCGGCGGCGGCAACACGGACAGCCTGATGCTCGTGACTTACGACGTGGCGGCGCAGAAGGTCAGCGTCGGCTCCATCGCCCGCGACATGCGCGTGGACGTGAACCGCAAGCTCAAGAAGATCAACGCCGCCTACGCGCTCAACGGCGGGATCGACGGCCTCATGGAGGAGGTCAGCATGACCTTCGGCGTGCCCATCGACTACTACTTTCGCGTCAACATCAATGGCTTCGTGCGCCTCGTCAACGCGGTGGACGGCATCGACTTCAACGTGCCCTGCTACATGAACTACGACGACCCGGAGCAGAACCTCTCCATCCACTACTCCAAGGGCATGCGCCACCTCAACGGCCAGCAGGCGCTGGAGGTCTGCCGCTTCCGCCAGAACAACGACGGCACCGGCTACGGCGACGGAGGGCGTCAGCAGACGCAGCGCGCCGTGCTGACGGCGGTGGTCAAGAAGGCGCTCTCCCATCCCGAGAAGATCAGCGAATACGCTCAGATCGCCGCGGAGAATCTGGACACCAACCTGCCGCTGAACAACCTTGTGTGGTTCGCGATGCAGGCGACAAGCTTCGACACCGCGAATCTGAACACGATGTCCTTCCCCTGCGACTGGCACAACCCGTACATGTACCTCAACCCCAGCGAAACGCTGGACATGGTCAACGAGTACTTCAATCCCTACGTCCTGCCGCGCACGATGGAGCAGCTGGATATCGTCTCAAGGTGACAAAAAACCCGAAAGCCGGTTGGCTTTCGGGTTTTTTTGATTCCGGTTTTCAGAAATCGACGCGGCCTGCGAACTTCTCGTTCACGACATAGTAGGCAGCGCGCTCCTCGGGCTTGATATAGAGCTTGAGGTCGGTGACCTTGGTGCGGGAGTGCTCGGCGGCAAACGCGGCCTTCGCGGCGGCGACCAGATCCTCGATCTTCTCCTCCTCGCCCTGATACTGGACGTAAACGACGGGGGAAACCTCGCCGCCGACGGCCTTCACGGCAGCCTTCTTGACCTTCTCGGTGGTCTTGGCAGCGGTCTTGCGGCCGGCCTTGACGGTCTTTTCCGCGCTCTTCTTCGCCTTCTCGACGGCGGGCTTGACCTCGGCCTTGACTTCCTCAACGGCCTTCGCGGTCTCGACCTTGGCCTCCTCAACAGCCTTGACGGCCTCGGCCTTGGCCTCTTCGACGACCTTCGCGGCGTCCTGCTTGACCTCTTTCACGGTCTTCTTCGTCCTGGGCATTTCTCTTGTACCTCCAAAAATTTATAAAAATGTGTTTATACCTAGGGAATCAGCGCTATTGTAGCGTGATGTTCCAAGAAAATCAAGTACAAAGCTGTACAATTTACAAAAAACTTGACAAATTTTTTTGCAGTTTAGCACAAAATTTTGTTTATTCACTCTCCGACGGCGGGACAGAATCCTCCACCGGTTCTTCCGCAGGAGGCTCCTCTGCGGGCGCCGTCTCCTCCGCGGCAGCGACCTCCTCGTCGCTCGCTTCGATGGACACGTCGACGTGTGCGGGCACGGATCCAGCATCTGGCTCCTGCGGAGCCAATATTTTCTCGCTGGTCATGGAGACGTGCTTCGCCTGCGGCTCCACCGTGTCGGGGATCGACGGCTTGAAGCCCTCCTCCAGCCTACGCGTGGACGCATAGGCCTCCTCGACGCTCTCGGGGTCGCGGCCCTCGATGATGGCCACCATCTCGCCGCCGGTGATGGTCTCCTTCTCCAGCAGGTACGCCACGACCTTGTCCATGTCGTCCCTGTTTTCCTCGATGACCTTGACAGCCTCCTTGTAGCACTCCTCCAGAATGCGCTTGACCTCCTTATCCATGACCGCCGCCGTGTCGTCGGCGCAGTCGAGGCCGTAGCCGCCGTCGAGGTACTGGTTGCGGATGCTGCCCAGCGCCATCATGCCGAACTCGTCGCTCATGCCGTACATGGCGACCATGTTCCGCGCGATGCCCGTCGCCTCCTGAATGTCCTGCGAGGCGCCGTTGGTCATCGTGTGCATGACGACCTCCTCCGCGGCGCGGCCGCCCATGGAGACGGCGATCTTCGCCAGCAGCTCCTCGCGGGTGCGAAGGTTCGTCTTGTCCTCCTCCGGCATCAGCAGCGTGTAGCCGAGGCTGCCCTCGGTGTGGGGCACGATGGTGATCTTCTGCACCGGCTCCGCGTGCTTCTGCTTGTAGGCGACCATGGCGTGGCCGACCTCGTGGTAGGCGACCAGCTTCTTCTCCATCTCGGTGAGCACGCTGTTCTTCTTTTCGCTGCCCGCGATGACGAACTCAAACGCCGCCAGCATATCCTCCTGCGTCACCAGCTTGCGCCCCTTGCGCACGGCGCGCAGCGCCGCCTCGTTGGCGAGGTTGGCGAGGTCCGCGCCCACGGTGCCCGCCGTGGCGAGAGCGACCTTCTTGAGGTCCACGTCCTCGGCGAGCTTGATGTTGCGGGTTTGCACCTTCA
>CAJOFI010000138.1 GCA_905233595.1 uncultured Oscillospiraceae bacterium
CAGGCGGCGTACTACGCGGACTTCGCGGGCTTCGTCAGCGCAAACCAGCTCAGCGGGCGTGACTCTGCGGCGTTTGCGTCCTTCAACTCCCGGCGGGACTTCGTGAGCGTGAGCGTCTATTCCGCCGAGGACCTGGGGCTGGAGCCGCGCAGCGCCCAGGCGCGGGGCATCCGCCCGCAGTATTCCGCGCTCTACGGCAAGCTCTATCCCATGCAGTTTGCCGACGGGCAGTATTACGTCGGCATTGACGACAGCACCGACGTCCGGGAGGACGATCTCAACCGCGTCCTCGCGCTGCTGCTGGGCTCGCTGGCCTTCGCGGCGGTGATGCTGCTGTACGTCCGCGCCCTCACGAGCCGCATCGTGCGCCTCTCGCGGGAGGCGGGGGCGATCGGTGCGGGCGACCTCGACGCGCCCATCACCACCCGGGGCGAGGACGAGCTGAGCCAGCTTGCCTCGGAGATGGACGCCATGCGCTTTGCCGTCATCGAGCGCATGTCCGGCGAGCGCCGCGCCTGGGAGGCAAATTCCGAGCTCATCACCGCCATCTCCCACGACATCCGCACCCCCATGACGAGCCTGCTCGGCTACCTTGAGCTCTTAAACGAGGGGAGCGGCAACCCTGACAGCCGCAGGCAGTTTGCCGAGAGCGCCTACAGCAAGGCGCTGGAGCTCAAGGATCTGACGGACGAGCTGTTCAAATACTTCCTCGTCTTCGGGCGCAGCGACTTGAAGCTGGACACGGATCGCTTCGACGCCCGGCTGCTGCTCGAGCAGCTTCTGGGCGAGGCCGAGTTTGATCTGGCGGACGCGGGCTTTACGGTACAGCGCCATGAATTTTCGGGTGACGCCGAGATCGTGGCCGATCCGCTCTATCTCAAGCGGGTGGTGGACAACCTCGTATCGAACGCGAAGAAGTATGCCGACCGCGCAGAGCCGATCGTGCTGCTCTCCGAGCTGCGCGACGGGGCGCTCACGGTCTGCGTCTCGAACCGCGTCGCGCAGGGCTCGCCCCGGGTGGAGAGCACGAAGATCGGCCTTCGCACCTGCGAGAAGATCATGGACGCCATGCACGGCCGCTTCGAGACCCGCCGCGAAAACGACCACTTCGCCGCGGAATTCACGCTCCCGACAGTAAGGAGTTTTGAGTCGTGAGTTTTGAGTTTTGAGAGCTTCGCAAGGATAAACTGCACTCCGCCGCTTCTCCTTAAAACTCAGCGCTCAAAACTCAAGGGCAGCTCTAAAAACTATAAAATCCCCTTGGACGCCGAAAAACGAGGTTTTTCGGCGTCCAAGGGGTTTATGCGGGTCGGTTCTTGCGGGGGGAGCGCCCGCGCCCGCGGCGGCGCGACTGCGCGGCCTTGTTCTTATAAAATTCCCGCAGGCTGTCGTCGGCCTCGTAGACGAGGCGGTTGACCGCCCAGCGGTTCGGCTCCTGCTCATGGCGGAAGCGCACGCGCACGAGAAAGTCTCCGTCCTCCGGGCAGGCGAAGAGGTTCATGTAACGCCCGTCGCCCTGGTTGACCCAGCGCGGCCCCTCGAGCGTTGCGCCGCAGCGGGGGCAGCAGAGCTTCTCCACGCGCTCGTCGGCGAAGGCGGCGGCCTTGCTCTCAAAGCCGTCCATGCTCTCGTGCAGCAGCGCCTCGGGGCCGTCGCTCTCGGCGGGGGGCTTGTAGTTCGGCATGCGCGAGGCGAGGATGCGCGCCGCGTCCGGGTAGAGGCGCAGCCCCTCCTGCATGTCCAGGTGGGTGCTTACGAGCGCCGTGTTGTAGGCGTCGCCCAGCGCGTCGTGCGCGACGCGGGTCTGCTCGATCTCAAAGTGCTCCATCGCGCTCGCGAGGGACTTCTGGTTCTTGTCCCCGCCGGTCTGGAGGTTGTAGATGAGCTGCAGGTTGATCCAGCCGGCGATCCAGTCCCAATCCAGATCGTGGATGATGATGTTCTGCTCGAGGATGTTCTGGTCGTCGCAGCCCCAGGTCAGAAAGCTCACGCCGTCCCCGCACCAGGCGCGGAAGCGCTCCAGCGCCTCCGGGAAGGAGACGCCGTTGGAGAGGCGGTCCTTGTCAAAGCCGGTGATTTTTTTGACCTTGTAGTGCATGCGCCGGAAGTAAACGGGCTTTACGTCGATGGTAAACTCCTCCGCCGGACGCATGTTTTCATCCAGCTTCACCGCGCCGATCTCAATGATCTCGCCGCTCAGATGGATGGGAAGCTTATTGAAAACGGAGGATTTGGAGCTCATGGCCTGGTTCCACTCCAGATCCACCACAACATAGTTCATAGCATTGCCCTCATTTCATGTTGTAACTCAATCAGTATAACATACTCTTTCCGGGAATGCACGAAATATTTTTACGGATTTCAACTTTTTCCGCAGTGCCGGCGGGAGGTGAAAAAGGCAAGTCAGATTGCACAAGTTATTTCGGAACAGTTCCTAAGGAACTGCGCGACGGATCGTATTTTTGCGCCCCCGTAGCGCTCCTTGGCTCCCCCTCTGGGGGAGGCAAGAGGTCTGGACGCGCAGCCGAAGGAGCTCATGCAGGCTTGCACCCAGCCCGCAGGGGCGGTTATCAACCGCCCGCGCGCGAAAAATCTGAAAACTCTCTGGATTTTCCATTGACGAAAACGGTCATTTCGTGTTAACATAACCTGTAATTCTCTGTTGGGAGATGATTCCATGGCGAAGAGCGAGTTTGAACCCGGGAAAAACCTGGGCGAGGAAATAAAGAGCCTAAGCCGCCAGGAGCTGGTGGCGCTGGTGGTCGAGCTGTGCCGGGTGATCCGCGCCGAGGCCGGGGACGGCTACCGCGGCGGCGTCTACCCCGAGAACCTGCGGCGCGACGCGGCGGGGGAGCTGGTCATCGGCGACGGGCACGAGGACAACTGGGAAGGGCAGGAGCTGAGCTTTATCGCGCCGGAGCTCTACTGGCACGGCACGCGCAGCCAGGCGGCGGACGTCTACTCCCTGGGGCTGCTGCTCTACTACGGCCTCACGGGCGGCAGGCTCCCCTTCGAGGGGGAGAGCGGCAACCCCCAGCTTGCCCGCATGAGCGGTCAGGCCGTCCGCGCCCCGCAGGGCTGCGGCGCAAGGCTGCGCGAGATATTGGAGAAGGCGCTCGCCTTCCGGGAAGAGCAGCGCTATCAGAGCGTGGGGGAGTTCGCCGTCATGCTCGAGAGCTGCCTCGACAATAAATATGAGGAGAGCCCGGAGGGCATCTTCCACAAAACACAGGACGATCTGAGCGAGATCGAACGCATGATGCTCGCCATCATCAGCGGCGAGGGCGCTCGAGAGCTATCTCGCCCCCGGCCCCGCCGAAGTGCCGGAGAAGGACCCCATCGCCGAATCGGCGGAGGATCTGATCGCGGAGTTTTTCGGCAGGACGGACGCGCCGGAAGCGCCCGAAAGACCCGCGACCGCGCCCGCGCCGGAAGCGGAGAGCGAGGTCGTGCGCGTATACGAGCCGGGCAGGGAGAAGCGCCAGCCCATCCCCATCCTCGTGGAGGAGAAGAACCCGGTGCTCGCCCCCGTCGTGCCGAAGCACCAGCCGAGGCGACCCGAGGTGCAGTATTCCAGCGACCCGGTGAAAAGCCGCGAGATCGGCCAGGAGGTGCAGAAGCGCCGCAAGCGCCCGGTGCTGGTGGTGCTGCTGCTGTGCCTGCTGCTGGTGGGCGTGGCGGGCGTCGCGGGGCTTTTCCTGCGCGAGATGAGCCGCCGCCCGGATGAGAGCATCGGCACCATGACCGTGAGCACCCCCACCCCCGGCGACAACGCCCCCCAGCTCGGCGAAAACGGCACGGGCAGCATCGTTACGCCCCTGCCCGACCCGCTCATCGGCTCGACGGAGGTGCGCTATGAGGTCGTGCTCAGCGACGCCGGATGGATCGAGGCCAGAGCCATCGCCGAGAGCATGGGCGGGCATCTGGTGGTCATCACGAGCCCCATGGAGCTTGAGAAGGTCGCCGAGGCCATCGGGCAGGCCGGGCTTGCCAGAGCCTGGATCGGCTGCTACCGCTTCAACGGCAATTACACCTGGGAAAGCGACGAATACGTGAGCTATTACCCCTGGGACGACGGCGAGCCCTCCGAGGTGGACGGCTACGACGGCGCCGCCGAGGATTTCATCATGCTCTGGAACCACAACGGCTGGTGCTATAACGACTGCCGCGAGAACCCGGCCGGGGACTTCCCGGATTACTATTCCGGCTCCATCGGCTTCGTGGTGGAATACGGCGTGGGGGAGAAGAAATGAACGGAAAACTGAGACATATCCTGCTGCTGCTTCTGGCAGTGCTGATTTTGGGCGCGGTGATCTACGCGCTCTACATCCTGCGCGGCTTCGGCGATCTGCCGCTCATCGGCAAGGAGACGGAGAAGCCCGTCGTCGTCGAGACGCCGCCCATCACCGACCCGGTCGAGGCGCCGACGCCCGAGCCGACCGAGACGCCCGCGCCCACCGCAGAGCCGACGCCCCCCGTCACCGAAGCGCCCGCCCCGGCGGGGGAGGACGTGATCTCCAGCCTCTCCGGCACGCTGCAAACGGCGGCGGGGGAGCTGCGCTACCGCACGGAGATCGTGACGCCTGAACAGGGCGAGGAGGCGGACGGCGCCTCCCTCGGGCACGTGTACGTCAAGCGCGGGCTTCTGCGCGTGCAGCTTACGCAGGCCGACGGCAGCGCCTTCCAGGAGCCCTTCGTGCTCGAATACGCCAGCGAGAACCTGCACCAGGAGTCGCGCGTCGCCGATCTCAACGGCGACGGCAGCGAGGAGCTGGTGCTGCGCCTGCACACCTTCGAGGACGAGCGCGCGGTGCTGCTCTTCGCCTGGGACGAGGAGACGGGGCGCTATGTGCGCGTCGGCTTCCAGGAGGGCGACGCCATCACCTGGAGCACGGACTATGACGCCGCCTCGAACGAGCTGTGGTACCGCCACGGCACCGTCACACTCTATTACGACTGCTACGAGCTGCAGGGCAGCACGCTGGTGCTCACCCGCCGCCTCGCCGACGAGCCGCAAAACGGCGCGGACGAGCGCTTCACCGAGTACGCCGTGGACGGCAGCCGCATCCTCACCCTCCAGGAAAAGGTAGGCGCGGACAAGATCGACCGCGCGAAGTGGAGCTTTATCAATTTTGCGTGAAAAGTGAACGGAGAAAAGTGAAAAGTTAAGGTGTCGCTTCGCGACGAATTAAGATTGGTTATAGTCGCGAAGTGAGGCTCTGTCTGTAACTATCCACTGACCGCTGACCACTGGCCACTGGTGACTGGCCACTAAAATAACACATCAGGAGTAGTCATGACCGAAACAAACCGTAAGCTGCTTGCGTTTATCGACGCAAGCCCGACCGCCTGGCACGTCTGTGCCAATCTCAGCGCCCGGCTGCTCGCCGAGGGCTATACCGAACTGAAAGAGGACGAGACCTGGCGCATCCAGCCCGGCGGCAAGTACTTCGTCTGCCGCAACGGCTCAAGCATGATCGCCTTCCGCGTCCCGGAGGGGGACTTCCCCGGCTTTCTCATGATGGCCGCCCATACCGATTCGCCCTGCTTCAAGCTGCGCGGGAAGCCCGAATCCCCCTGCGCCGGGGTCTACACCCGCCTGAGCGTGGAGCGCTACGGCTCCATGCTCTGCGCCCCCTGGCTGGACCGCCCCCTCGCCATCGCCGGGCGCGTCACGCTGCGCCGGGAGGGGAGGATTGTCACGAAGCTCATCAATATCGAGCGCGACCTCGTGCTCATCCCGAACCTCGCCATCCATATGGACAGAACCGCCAACGACGGCAAAAAGTACGACATCAAGACCGATATGCTCCCCCTCTTCGGCAGCGAAAAGGCCGCCGGGCGCTACGCCCAGATCGTGGCGGAGGCGGCGGGCTGCGCCGTGGAGGAGCTGATCTCCACCGATCTCTACCTCTACCCCCGCACCCCCGGCACCGTCTTCGGCGCGGACGAGGAGTTCATCGCCGCCCCCCGGCTCGACGACCTTCAGTGCGTCTTCGCCTGCTTCGAGGGCTTTGTGAACGCCAGGCCCGGCAAGAACGCGCCGCTGCTGTGCGTCTTCGACAACGAGGAGGTGGGCAGCACCACCAAGCAGGGCGCAAACTCCGATTTCCTGGTGGACTGCCTCTGGCGCGTCTGCGAGGCGCTCGGGCGCGACTTCTACGCCAGCACCGCCGCAAGCTTCATGGCCTCCGCCGACAACGCCCACGCCGTCCACCCCAACCACCCCGAGTTTGCCGACGGCATCGACCGCCC
>CAJOFI010000139.1 GCA_905233595.1 uncultured Oscillospiraceae bacterium
AACGGAAAGGGAAGCCTCCCCGACCCGCTGCGCCTGTGCCGGACGATGCGCGCAAAGAGGAGCGAAATGCTCAGAAAACTGCTGTTTCACAACGAAGGGAGCCAATGACCGATGTTTGATTTTTTTGACAACGAAAAGAATCCGCTCATGTTTATGATGAACATGATGAATACGATGAATATGGACGACGCGCAGCCGGACGGCGGTGAAAAAACGGGCGCAGATGCGGATATGACGCAGCTTATGACCCAGGCCATTCTGCTGCAGATGCAGATGATGCAGACGATGTGGATGATGCCGCTGCAGCTCATGCAGGGCTTTGCCGGGATGATGAACGCCATCGGCGTCTTCGACGCCTTCAAGCCGGACGGCGGCGCCTCCGCCGGGCAGCCGGGCGGCTTCAAGCTCGGGAACGTGGAGATCCCGCCCTGGCTCCTCACGCGGCTGATGCAGATGGACATGAGCCCCGAAAATCTGGCAAAGCTGCAGAGCGTGCTGGACTTTGTGTTCGAGGCCATGCCGAAGACGAAGGATGAATGATCGGCGGGAGGGTAGAAAATGAGTGATCGAGACAGTCTCGGAAGAATCGTCAAGCGCGAGCTGGTGCGCGCCATGCTTGAGCGGACGCAGAGCATGAACATGATGGGCATGATGAGCGCCTTCGGCGCATCCGAGCCGGTCGTCTATGACGACGTGGAGGAGACGCTCAACGTCGCCTACGTCAACCGGGACGAGGTGGCGCTTGCGATGGACATCTTCAAGCCCAAGGTGGCCGAGGGGACGGAGCTTCCCGTCATCGTCATCATCCACGGCGGCGGGCTCTTCATGGGCGACCGCGGTCTGGAGAGGCCGTACAGCCGCCTGCTCGCGCACAAGGGCTATCTTGTCTTTTCGCTGGAGTACCGCCTCGCCCCGAAGGCGAATCTCGGCCAGCAGCTGGACGACGTGTGCGCCGGTATGGACCACGTCGGGCGCATGCTGGTGGATTATGACGTGGATTTCAGCCGCATCTTCCTGGTTGCCGACAGCGCGGGCGCCTATCTCGCGGCCTATGTGTCCGCCATGCACGATTCCAAAAAGCTGCAAAACGCCATCGGCTATGAGCCTTCCCGGATGGTCTACGCGGCGGTGGGCTTTCTGAGTGGGATGTTCTACACGAACAAGATGCTGCAGGAGCAGATCTACGGCGACAAGCGCTTTGACGCGAAGTTCCTGGAGTACATGAACATCGAGCACCCGGAGATTCTCCGCAACCTGCCCCCCGCCTTTTTGGTGACAAGCTGCGGCGATACCTTCAACAATTTCTCGATCCGCTTCAACAAGGCCCTGAAAAAGAGCGGCAGACCCTCCAAGCTCCTCTACCTCGGAGACGAGGAGCTTCAGCACGTTTTCCCGATCATGAAGCCCGAGCACCCCAGGAGCATCGAGGCGACGGACAAGATGCTTGCCTGGTTCGAGGAGCAGGCGGATCTGAGACGGCAGAGCCGGAAGAAGACGCCCGCTGCGAGAAAGAAGCTCCGCGAGGTCGAAAAGCGCGTCAAGGACCGCAGCATCAGCAATCAGAAGGTGTGGGCGAATATCAAGGAGCGTGTCAGCGCGAGCGAGGAGCTTTTGAATCGCACGGCGGTCATCGACTGCACCCGCGAATACAGCTTCCGCCAGATGTTCGACGAGTGGGAGCGCTATGCCAGAGTCTTCTCCGCCCTCGGCATCTGCGCGGAGAACGGCTCGCGCGCCGCGCTGTGCGGGGTAATCGCGGCCGAGCCGCTGTTTGCCCTCTTCGGGCTCAACATGACGGGCGCGGAGATCTCCCTCTTCTCCTATCCGGACTTCCTTCCCCACGGGATGTGGAAGCAGATGATCGAGAAGGAAAAAATCACGGATCTGATCGTCAGCGACATCATGGTCACGCCGGAGATCCGGGAGGAGCTCGAGAAGGTCAAGGAGGAATTCGGCCTCCGGCATGTGCTGTTCATGCACTCTCTCATGGGCGGGCCGACAGTCGGCCCGGCCGAGCTTGCGTATAACGAGTATAATTACCACATGCTCCGCCGCAGAGGGGATACCGTCTTCCTTAACGATCTGCTCGCCCAGCATACCGACACGCCGATCCGCTATGACGAGTCCGAGGGGGATCGCCTCGCGTTCATCGCCCACACCTCGGGCACGACGAAGGGCACGCGCAAGCCGCTTCCCTATACGGACAAGGTGATCAACGACACGCTCTATCTGCTGCCCAAGGGCTTCCACTCCTTCGCGCAGGGGCCGGAGACCGAAAAGCAGTTCCGCGTGCTGCTGCCCTTCGACTTCAGCACGGTGATGGCTCTCTCCGGGCTGGTTTGTTCGCCGCTCTCGCTGGGCGACGCGCTGGTGCTGACCTACTTCGGCTTCATGCACCCCAAATTCCTCCGCGCGGTCGATTATTACAACGCAAGCGTCGTAAGTCTGACGGGCTTCATGGTCGATAAGTGGCTCGATAACAGCGCTTATGACGGGGTAGACCTGTCCTCGCTCCAGGTGGTCCCCATGTTCGGCGCGTATATTCCCCCGGAAAAGATGGAAAAATATACCGCGTTCCTGAAGGCTCACGGCTGCGTGTGTGATATCTCGGCGGGCTACGGCATGAGCGAAGCCGGCGGCAAGCCCATGTTTGCCAAGGGCAGCGAGAACCGGGATATTCTCGGCTTTGTGGAGGAGCCCGAGAGCGTTTACATCAAGGATGAAAACGACGGCAAATTCTACCGCGTCGCGGACGGTGTGCGCACGGGCATTCTCTACAAGCAGTCGGAAACACGCTGCGGCAATGAGCTCGACGGCCAGATCCTCTTCGAGTACACCGAGATCGACGGCAAGGGCTACGTCTGCACCAACGACCTCATCCGCGTCAACGAGGACGGCAGCCTCTCCTTTGCGGGCAGGGCGGACAAGTACTTCGCGAACAACGAGGGCAGGAAGTTCGACGCCGGAATCGTGGAAACCTGCATGGCCTCGCACAGTGCCGTTGCGCGATGCGCCATCGTTCCGATGATGGAAAAGCGTATCCACGACACGGTTCCCGTGTTCTACGCGGTGCCCGCCCAGAAGGGGCCGGGAGCCGCGGAAGCCATCCGCCGCGCGTTTGCGGACGTGTACGTCCGGGAAAAGAAGCTCGGCGCCGACGATCTTCCGACGCAGTTCGTGCTGGTGGACGACATTCCGCTCACCGCCAACGGCAAGCTGGATATCTACCGCATCACCCGCGA
>CAJOFI010000140.1 GCA_905233595.1 uncultured Oscillospiraceae bacterium
CCCAGCGAGGATTACGCGGTGTATTTTCTCACGATGGCGCACCGGGGCTACTGCGTCCATTTCGCCACCGCCGCGGCGGCGACGTACCGGGCGCTGGGCATCCCCGCGCGCGTGACCGAGGGCTTTCTCGTAAACGCCGAGAGGGGGCGCGCACTCGACGTCCGGGGCGAAAATGCCCACGCCTGGGTGGAAATCTACCGGGACGGCGTCGGCTGGCTGCCCGTGGAGGTCACGGGGCGCAGCGGCCTGCATCCCATCCCGGAGGAGACGCCGCAGCCGGAGGAGCCGAGCCTCCAGCCCGAGGAGCCGACAGCCCCCACGCCGGAGCCGAGCCCGGTGCCTTCGGAGGACGCCGCCTACACGCTCCCCGTCGGCATCGTGCAGCCTGAACCGGCGCCGCAAAAAGCTTCCGGCAAGTCCGCATGGCGTCTTTTGCCCGCGGCGCTGCTCGTGCTGCTGCTCCCGCTCTGGCGACAGCTCACGCGGCTCATCTGGCGGCTGCGGCTTCAAAGCCCCATTCCGAACAAGGCCGCGCTCGCCCTCTGGAGGCGCGCCCAGGCGCTTCGGCGCTTCGGCGTCACGCCGCCCCGGTCGATCGAAAACTGCGCCGAGAGGGCGTATTTCAGCGCCCACGGCGTAAGCGTCGAAGAGCTCGCCGCCTGCCGCGCGCAGTTTGACGAAGCCTGTCGGCAGCTCTACCCCAGGCTCTCCCCGTTCAAAAAGTTTCTCTTCCGCTATGTATACGGCCTTGACAGGGGAATGTGAAAAAACGGAGTTTTTTCACGTTCCCCGGAAAAACGATCCGCCGTTTGCTCTTCAATCGGCGCAGGCCGTTCCCTTTGGAGGCTGCGCGTGCTTTTTCTGCTTTTCGATGCGGATGATGACCGTCGCCTCCTGCGAGAGGTTCCCCTCGCTGTCCACGGCCTTGTAGCCGAAATAATCCCGCCCGCGTTTGTTCTCCTTCGGCGTGTAGACGAAGCAGCCGTTCTCCTCCAGCTCGATGCTGCCCTTGACGGGCTCGGTCGTGATGGTGTAGGAGACCACGTCGTCCTCCTCGTCGATGGCCGCGAGCTTTCCGCCCACGGAGACGTTGCGATAAGTGCGCAGCTCCAGATTCTCCGCCACCGGCGCGCCGCCCTCGGCGCCGGCCTGGGGCGCAAACGCGGAGAGCGCGCACAGGAGCAGCAGCGCGCAGGCGCTTTGTTGTATTTTTTTCATGGCTCATACCTCCCCTTTTGATCTCATCCGTAGTTTGCGCGCGGGATTTTTCATTTATACAATTCGTTGTAGACTTTTCACGGCGACTTGTGTTACAATGAAAAAAACAGAAAAAAGGAGAACACCATGGAACTGACCGCAGCAGCCGCATGGCTCAACACCACCTTCGCGGGCTTTGACGTCGCCGTCGCCACCGGCGTACATAAGCTCTATGACCTCGCCCCCGGCTTCTTCACTCCGTTTATGGAATTTATTTCCATTTTCGGCAAGGGCGGTATCTGCCTCATCATCCTCTCCCTTGCGCTGACCTTTTTCAAGAAGACCCGGCGTTACGGCACCGCCATGAGCATCGGTCTTCTGATCGCCTTCCTCTTTGTGAACGTCTTTTTGAAGGTCGTTATCGCCCGCCCGCGCCCCTATCTCGACCAAAACTCCGTCTTTTACCAGTTCTGGACGCTCGTTGGGCAGCACACCGAGAGCGACAAGAGCTTCCCCTCCGGGCACGTCAACGCCACCTTCGCCACGATGGTTCCGCTCTTCGTGCTTGGGGATAAGCGCAAGAGCTGGCTTGCGCTGCTCTTCGGCTTTTTGATGTGTGTTTCCCGCATCTATCTGTGCGTACACTTCGCCTCGGACGTGCTGGGCGGCGTGATCACCGGCACGGTCGGCGGTCTGCTCGGCGTCGCGATCGCCGCGAAGATCCCGGAGAAGTGGTACGCCTGGGAGTACGGGCGCAAAGCCGGGAGGCATGAGCGTGTTCAGGTTCGGTAAGCTGCGCTTTCGGGGCGTGGACAAGAAGGTCATCGACGACCAGGCGCACGCGGACGACTACAACAGCGCCGAGGAGATCGGGCGTGTGAGGCTCGGCAAGCTCTGCCTCTACTACCGCGACCTCGGGCGCAAGTATTACGTGCCCTACGAGTACATCGACCGGCGCTTTACGCGCGTGAACGTCGTGGAGCCGGACGACAGCCCCGCCTATTTCTACTATCGCCTGATCCTCGTGCACGGTGAGAAGGAGTTTGCAAACCTCATCTTCGAGAAGGAGGAGCAGGTCAACAAGATCCACGAGCGCCTCCAGGAGATCCGCCCGGAGATCGAAAAGGGCTACATCCCCCCGGCGGACGGGAAACGAAGATATTTTGCATAAAAAGCTTGGGTGAATCCGCGTATATGCGTGATTCACCCAAGTTTTTTTGCGGTTTTCAATTCCCGCCGTCACAGCGGTTCTCGCGCAGAAGCGGATAGCGAACGCCCTCGTACCAGGCTTTCAGCCCCGCGCGGTGATCCTCGGCGAAGAGGGGCGGAAGCTCGTCCTTTCCGAAGAAGCGCAGCTCGTAGGATTCCTCGTCGATACGCGGTTCGCCGCTCAGGATACGGGCGCTGAAAAACGCGCTGATCACGTGCGCCGCGTCGCCGTTGGACCAGACCATGTCATGGTTGTGGAAAACGCCGAGGAAATGCTCCAGCTCGATCTCAAGCCCCGTCTCCTCCCGCGCCTCGCGCAGCGCCGCCTGCTCGTAGGTCTCGTTCATCTCCACGAGTCCCCCGATCAAGCCCCATTTGCCGTTGTCCGTGCGGCGCTGGAAGAGGATTTTGTCGTCCCGCTGAATGAGCACCGTGGCGCAGTTGAGGATCAGCTTGCGCGGGCCGGTCAGCTTCCTCACTTCATGAATGTAGTCCATTTATTTCAGAATGACCTTGTTGAAGCTCTTCTTGCCGCGCTTGAGGATGACGCCCTTTCTCAGCTCGTCGGCCGTGAAGCTTTTCGCGATGTCCGTGACCTTCTCGTCGTTTGCGGTGACGCCGCCCTGCTGGACGTTGCGCCGCGCGTCGGACTTGGAGGCGCAGAGCCCGGTCTTGACGAGCAGGGTCATAACGTCCGCCGCGCCGTCGGCGAGATCGCTCTCGCTCAGCTCGGTGGTGGGCATATTGGCGTCGCTCCCGCCGCCGACGAAGAGCGCCTTGGCGGCGGCCTCGGCCTTCTTCGCCTCCTCCTCGCCGTGCACCATGGCTTGAGCTGGCTGCCCTCCCAGCTCGCCATCTCGTCGATCTGCTCGAGGGGCAGGAAGGTCAGCATGCGGATGCACTTGAGCACGTCCGCGTCGCCGACGTTGCGCCAGTACTGGTAGAAGTCGAAGGGGCTGGTCTTGTTCGCGTCGAGCCAGACGGCGTTGCCCGCGGTCTTGCCCATCTTGTTGCCCTGGGAATCGGTGAGCAGGGTGATGGTCATGGCGTGGGCGTCCTGCCCGAGCTTGCGGCGAATCAGCTCCGTGCCGCCGAGCATATTGCTCCACTGATCGTCCCCGCCGAACTGCATGTTGCAGCCGTAGTGCTGGAACAGGTAGTAGAAGTCGTAGCTCTGCATGATCATGTAGTTGAACTCGAGGAAGCTCAGCCCGCGCTCCATGCGCTGCTCGTAGCACTTGGCGCGCAGCATGTTGTTGACCGAGAAGCAGGCGCCCACCTCGCGCAGAAGCTCCACGTAGTTGAGCTTCAAGAGCCAGTCGGCATTGTTGATCATCTGCGCCTTGCCCTCGCCGAAGTCGATGAAGCGCTCCATCTGGCGCTTGAAGCACTCTGCGTTGTGGTTGATGTCCTCCATCGTGAGCATGCGGCGCATATCGGTGCGGCCGGAGGGGTCGCCGATCATGGTGGTGCCGCCGCCGATGAGGGCGATGGGCTTGTTGCCCGCAAGCTGCAGGCGCTTCATCAGCGTGAGCGCCATGAAGTGCCCTGCGGTCAGGCTGTCCGCCGTGCAGTCAAAGCCGATGTAAAAGGTGGCTTTTCCGTTGTTGATCATGTCGCGGATCTCGTCCTCGTTGGTCACCTGGGCAATCAGCCCTCTTGCGACCAGTTCCTCGTAAATACCCATTGTTCTCTCCTTTATCTGTTGTTTTTGATACTCTCTTCCGCGTGTTCGGCAGCCCAGGCGATCAGCTCGCCGCAGGGGTGGCCGCCGGCGCGCTTTAAGTCAAAGCAGCGGATGCAGCCCTGCGCCTGCGTAAACTCCTTCGTGAAGGCCATCGTCAGCTTCGTGATCTTCGCGCGCGCCGCCGCGTTCTCGGGATCGTTCCAGGGAAAGCACAGCCCCAGCGCCATCACCGCGCCGGACACCGCGCCGCAGATCTCGCCGCAGCGCACGCCGCCGCCGAAGCCCGCAGAGAGCGCGAGCGCCGTCTGCTCGTCCAGCCCCGTATATTCCCCGAGAGCGCCCAGCACCGCCTGGGCACAGTTGAAGCCCCGCGCATGCAGCGCCAGCGCTTTTTCCCTTGCTCCCATTGTTACACCTCCGATAATAATGAAGACTGAAAATTGAAAACTGAAGAATGAATAATTCATGTATCCCCTTCGGGGATTTATTATATTGTCGCGAAGCGACACAATAATTATTCATTATTCATTCTTCAATATTCATTTTTAAATAACATCATAAAACGCCCTCTAATAATGAAGACTGAAAATTGAAAACCGAAGAATGAACAATTCATGTATCCCCTTCGGGATTTATTATATATCGTCGCGAAGCGACACAATAATTATTCATTATTCATTCTTCAATATTCATTTTTAAGTAACATCATAAAACGCCCTCTGTCCAAAACGGACAGAGGGGCGAAAAGCGCCTCACGGAGTCTGTGACTCCCGCGCTGTATCGGGCGCGCCCGTCGCAGCCTACTTGAGACACGCTCTTTCGGTGCGCCGCTCCGAACCGTATTCCCCTGCTGTGCCGACCTTCTCGCAGCAACCGAAGGCTCTCTGCACGGCGTCCAAGCCGGGTACTCCTGTTCTTCCTCGCGTTGACAGCTTGCATTATACAAGAGCTTTCAGGACTTGTCAAGACCGCGCTTGAATCGTTCCGAGGCGCTGAGCTGCTCCTCGGCGGAGGCGAGGGTCAGCTCCGTGATATTGTCCCCGCCATGGAGCCTTGCCAGCTCCCTTGCGCGCCCCTCGCGGTCGAGGGGCTTTACCTCGGTGTAGGTGCGCCCGTCGCGCTCCTCCTTGGCGATGCGGAAATGGCTGTCCGCCATCGCGGCGATCTGGGGCAGATGCGTGATGCAGAGCACCTGCTTTCCGCGCGAGACGGCGTAGAGCTTCTCCCCCACGCGTTGGGCGGCGATGCCGGAGACGCCGGTGTCAATCTCATCAAAGATCATGGTGCCGACCGGGTCTTTCTCCGCGAACACGTTCTTCATGGCGAGCATGATGCGGCTCAATTCGCCGCCGGAGGCGATCTTGCTGATGCGCCCCAGCTCCTCCCCGGCGTTTGCGGACATGACGAAGGCGATGGTATCCGCGCCGTTTGCGTCAAAGCCCGGCTCCCCGCTCAGCGCTTCAAAATTCACCGCGAAGCGCACGGAGGGCATGTTAAGCTCCCGCAGCTCCTGTACGATGCGCGCCTCCAGCCTTTTTGCGGCCTCTCGCCGTTTTTTGCTCAGGGCAGCGGCCGCGAGGCGGCAGCGCTCCTGCTGGGCTTTCTTCTCACGCTCGAGCTTTGCGATGCGCTCCTCCGCGTACTGGATGCTGTCGAGCTTTTCGCGGCAATCGTCGAGAAAGGCGATCAGCTCCTCGTCCGAGCGGCTGTATTTGCG
>CAJOFI010000141.1 GCA_905233595.1 uncultured Oscillospiraceae bacterium
AAAGCTCAGGGCATGAGCGCGCGGGCGGAGATCATCCCGGTCTTTGTGCCGCACCTCGGCTGCACGCAAGCCTGCGTGTTCTGCAACCAGCGGCGCATCTCCGGCGAAAGCTGCCCCGCGACGGCAGAGACCGTGCGCGAGGCGGTACGGAACGCCGAGGGCGTCGCGCGCACGAAGAAGCGGGAGCTTGCCTTCTACGGCGGCAGCTTTACCGCCATCGACGAGGCGCGGCAGCTTGAACTGCTCAAAGCGGCAAAAGAGGCGCTGGACGCCGGGAAAATCGACGCGATCCGCCTCTCCACCCGCCCGGACGCCATTGACGCGCGGGTGCTTGCGCGTTTGAAGGCTTACGGCGTCGAGACCGTGGAGCTCGGCGCGCAGTCGATGGACGACGCGGTGCTGCGCGCCTCCAGGCGCGGGCACACGGCGGGGGACGTGCTGCGCGCGAGCGGGCAGATCAAGGCGGCGGGCTTTCGTCTCATTTTGCAGATGATGACCGGCCTTCCCGGCGACAGCCCGGAAAAATGCGTCGAGACGGCGCGGCGGATCATCAAGTGCAAGCCCGACGGCGTTCGCGTCTATCCCACGGTGATCGTGCGGGATACGGAGCTTGAGGCGCTCTGGCGCTCTGGCGAGTACCGCGAGCATACGGTGGAGGACGCGGTGAGCATCTGCGCGCGCATCGTGCCGCTCTTTGAGCGCTCGGGCATCCCCGTCATTCGCCTGGGGCTCAACCCCACGGAGGAGCTCTCCGGCGGCGCCGCCGTCGCGGGAGCCTATCACCCCGCGCTGGGGGAGCTCGTGAAAAGCCGCATCCTGTATAACAGGGCGGCGGCGCTCCTGCGGGGCGTCGAGCCGGGCAGCCGCGTGCTGCTCGAGGTCAGCCCCGCGCAGGTCTCTCAGATGACCGGGCAGCACAGGCAGAACCTCACGCGCCTGCGCCAGAGCTTCGCGCTTGGCGACGTCAGAGTGCGCCCGGCGGCGCTGGAACCGGGCGAGATCCGTCTCTCCCGGATCGAAGACGGGAGAGTATAATCGTATTTTTTATAGTTTGAGGTCATTCCCTTGTACTTAAAAGCATTGGAAATCCAGGGCTTCAAGTCCTTCGCGGACAAGACCCGGCTGACATTTGAAAAGGACATCACGGCCATCGTCGGCCCCAACGGCTCCGGCAAATCGAACATTTCCGACGCCATCCTCTGGGTCATGGGCGAGCAGCGCTCCAAGGCGCTGCGCGGCGCGAAGATGGAGGACGTGATCTTCGGCGGCACCGAGAAGCGCAGCGCCCTGGGCTTTGCCCAGGTCTCGCTCATCATCGACAACTCCGCCCATATTTTTGACAACGACTCCTCGGAGATCATGCTGACCCGCCGCTACTACCGCAGCGGGGAGAGCGAATACTACATCAACCGCGAGTCCGTCCGTCTCAAGGACATCCACTCCCTGCTGATGGACACCGGCCTCGGTCGCGACGGCTATTCGATCATCGGCCAGGGGCGTATCGCGGAGATCGTCTCCAACAAATCCACCGACCGACGCGAGGTCTTTGAAGAGGCCGCCGGCATCTCCCGCTTCCGCTACCGGAAGGAGGAGGCCGAGCGCAAGTTGGAAAAGACCGAGGAGAACCTGCTGCGCATCAACGACAAGATCGACGAGCTGGAAATGCAGGTCGGCCCGCTCAAGAGGCAGAGCGACGTGGCAAAGCGCTATCTCGTGCTGCGCGACGAGCTTCGCGTGAAGGAGATCTCCGCCTGGATGACGACGCTCGATAAGCTGCGCGCCCAGGCCGCCGACATCAAGGCCGAGTACGAGCAGGCAAGCCTCTCGCTCGAGAAGGCCAAGCACGAGCTGGAAGCGCTCTACGCCTCCTCGGGCAGCATCACCGAGCGCATGCACCGCAAGGACGTTGAGAGCGAGCAGGCGCGCGAGCGCCTCGGCGCGGTGGAGAGCGAGGCGGCGAGCTGTGAGAGCGAGGCGGCGGTGCTGCGCGCGAACGTGAAGAGCAGCGAGACCGCCAAGGCGCGCATGCTCCAGGACATCGCCGAGCAGGAGAGCCGCGTGGAGGAGATCCGCGCGGGCATCGCGGAGAACGTCGCGCGCATCGAGCAGCTTGACGCGGACCTCGGCGAGCTTGCCGAGAAGAGCAAGGTCAACAACAACGTGCTCGAGGGCTGCCGCATGAAGCTCAAGAACCGGGAGGACATGGTCGCCCAGCTCTCCGAGCGGCTGAGCAGCCTCTCCGTCGAGGGGCGCAGCATGGATTCGCGCATCCACATGCTCAGCGAGATGGAGAAGGACTACGAGGGCTACTCCCGCGCGGTCAAGACCGTCATGCGCGAGACACAGCGGGGGAACCTGCGGGGCGTGCATGGACCGGTGGCGAACCTCGTGCGCGCCGATGAGGACTGCGCCCTCGCCATCGAGACCGCGCTCGGCGCTGCGGCGCAGAACATCGTCATCGACAGCCAGAACGACGGACGCGCCGCCATCGAAATGCTCAAGCGCATGGACGCCGGGCGCGCGACCTTCCTGCCCATCGACACGATTCGCGGAAGCCTCATGCGAGACGCGCCGGTGAACGACCCGGGCTTCGTGGGCGTCGCCTTCGAGCTCGTGCGCTTTGAGGCGCGCTATGAGCAGATCATGCTGAACCTGCTCGGCCGCACGGTGGTCGCCGAGACGCTGCAGGACGCGGTGCGTATGTCGAAAAACAACGGCAACCGCCTGCGCATCGTGACGCTCGACGGGCAGATGATTAACGCCGGCGGCTCCATGACCGGCGGCAGCAGCGCGAAGAACACCGGCATCCTCTCCCGCGCAAACGAGCTGGAAAAGCTCAGAAGGCAGCGCGCGAGGAGCGCCGAGAACGAGAAAAAGTGCCAGAATGAGCTCGATCAGGCGAGAAGCAGCCTCTCCGCCGTGCGCTACCAGCTCGACATGGCGCTGGAGGATCAGACGGAACTGCGAAGCACGACGGCCTCCTTTGAAGCGGAGAAGAAGAGCATCAGCGCCTCCGTGGCGCAGCTTCGATTGCTGCTCGAGAGTCTGAGCGGGGACAGCGAGAGCCGCCGCAGCGCGGTGGAGGCCTCCCAGCGGCAGATCGAGGGCTTCCGGAAGCGCCTCGAGACCAAGGAGGCGGAGCTTGCCGCCCAGCGGGAGAAGGCTTCCGCGATCCGCGCGGAGATCGCGCACATCGCGCAGGAGAAGCTCGAGCTGGAGGGCAAGCCTGGAGCGCCAGTGCGCCCGCATCGAGCAGAAAAAGCTCAGCGCGGAGATGGAGGAGAAGCAGATTCTTGACAAGCTCTGGGAGAATTACGAGCTGAGCCACAGCGCGGCAAACGCCCTGCGCCAGCCGGTCGAGAACCTGCCCAAGGCCAACAAGGAGATTGCGGAGCTGCGCCGCCAGATCGGCGCCCTCGGTACGCCGAACCTCGGCGCGATCGAGGAATTCGAGCGCGTGAACACCCGCTATCAGTTCCTGGCCGAGCAGCGGGACGACGTGGAAAAGGCGAAGACCGAGCTCGTCGGCATCATCAACGACATCACCGGCGAGATGAAGGAGGTCTTCACCGAGCGCTTTCGCGAGATCGAGAACTGCTTCCGCCAGACCTTCCTGGAGCTTTTCGGCGGCGGCAAGGCGGCGCTCGTGCTCGAGGATGAGAACAACGTGCTCGAGTGCGGCATTGAGATCAAGGTGCAGCCGCCCGGCAAGGCCGTAAGCAACATCAGCCTCTTATCCGGCGGCGAGAAGGCCTTCGTCGCGATCGCCCTGTATTTCGCCATTTTGAAGGTGCGCCCGACGCCCTTCTGCGTCATGGACGAGATCGAGGCCGCGCTGGATGAGGCAAACGTCAGCCGCTACGCGGACTATATGCGCCGCATGGCGGACAAGACCCAGTTTCTGGTCATCACGCACCGCCGGGGCACGATGGAGGAGGCGGACATGCTCTACGGCGTGACGATGCAGGAGCGCGGCGTCTCCACCGTGCTGGAGCTCGACCTCGAGCAGGCGCAGAAAACGATTGAGGAATAAGGCTCCCCCCTCCGGGGGAGCTGGCTGGCCGAAGGCCAGACTGAGGGGGTACATTAGAATTGGGCTTTTTTGATAAGATTTTCGGCGGGCTGACCAAGACCCGCAAGAACATGGTGGAGCTCGAGGAGCTCTTCCAGGGCTACCAGCCCGACAGCGAGGACTTCTACGAGGAGCTGGAGGAGCTTTTGGTGCTCGCAGACGTGGGCGCCGCGACCGCGCAGCGCGTGGACTATCTGATGCGCAGGGCCACCTGGGAGGAGCGCTACCGCAAGGGCGACGAGGCCAGAGCGGGGCTTATCCGCGTGCTGACGAAGCTTCTGAACGTGGGCGACACCGCGCTCAAGCTTGACACGAAGCCCTCCGTCATCCTGATGGTGGGCGTCAACGGCGTCGGCAAGACCACCACCATCGGCAAGCTCGCCCACCAGCTCAAGGAGCAGGGAAAGAAGGTCCTGCTCTGCGCGGGCGATACCTTCCGCGCCGCCGCCGCCGAGCAGCTCGGCATCTGGGCGGAACGCGCGGGCGCGGAAATCGTGCGCCATGAGGAGGGGAGCGACCCCGCCGCCGTCGTGTACGATGGCATCTGCGCGGCCAAGGCCAGAGGCTCCGACGTCATCATCATCGACACGGCGGGCAGGCTCCACAACAAGGCAAACCTCATGAACGAGCTTGCCAAGATCCGCCGCATCATCGACCGGGAGCTGCCCGGCGCGGACGTGGAGACGCTCATGGTGCTCGACGCCACCACCGGGCAGAACGGGCTCATCCAGGCAAAGCAGTTTTTGGAGACCGCAGGGCTGACCGGCATCGTGCTCACCAAGCTCGACGGCACCGCCAAGGGCGGCATCGTCTTCGCCATCGCAAACGAGCTCAAGCTCCCCGTCAAATACGTGGGCGTGGGCGAGGGCATCGACGATCTGATCCCCTTCCAGGCGGAGACCTTCGTGCAGGCGCTGTTCAAAAAATAGTGAACGGTGAAAGAATAAGGAACTGTGCAGAAATAAATTGTGCAAAGATGGCGTAGGATTTTTCGCCTGTAGCGAGGCGGAAAATCGCAGGAATACTTCGTGTATTTCAAGATTTGACAACGAAGCTACAGGTGAAAAAGGCAAGTCAGATTGCACAAGTTATTTCGGAACAGTTCCTAAATCGTTAAGGTGTCGCTTAGGATTTCTATGTTAACAAGCAAACAGCGATCCTACCTCCGCGGTCTGGCTGCGGCGGAGGATACCATCGTGCAGGTCGGCAAGGGCGGCCTGAACGACAATCTTATCGAGTCCGTCTCCGCCGCGCTCAAGGCCAGGGAACTGGTGAAGGGGCGCGTGCTGGAAAACTCCATGCTCAGCGCCCGGGAGGCCTGCGACGCGCTGAGCGAGGCCTGCAGAGCCGAGAGCGTGCAGGTGATCGGCACGAAGTTCGTGCTCTACAAGCGCAACGAAAAAGAGCCGAAAATCGAGCTTCCGAAGGATAAAAAGAAACGCGCATGAGAATCATTCTGTATGGCGGCAGCTTCAACCCGCCCCACCTGGGTCATGCCGCCGCCGCGAAAACGGTCGTGGAGCTGCTGCACCCCGATCTCTTCCTCGTGGTGCCGGACGCGGTGCCGCCCCATAAGGAGCTGGAGGAGGGGACGCCCCCCTTTGAGGCGCGGCTTGCGCTCTGCCGCCTCGCGTTCCGGGACGTGCCGAACGCCGAGGTGCGGGACATGACCCTCGGGCGCAAGGGGCGCTGCTACAGCGCCGATACCGTCGCCGCCCTGCGCGCGCAGTACCCGGAGGATCAGCTCATCCTCCTGCTGGGGACGGATATGTTCCTCTGCTTTGAGAGCTGGTATCGCTATGAGTACCTGCTGCGCGAGTGCGTGCTCGCGGTGCTGCCCCGGGAGGAGGACGAGCGCCCCACTCTGGAGGCGCAGGCGGAGAAAGTCGCTGCCAGCCTTGAGCCCGTGCACCTGATCCGCGCCGACCTGATCGGAGCACAGGATGACCTGATCGCCCTGCTCTATGATGAACAGACCGCCAGTGAGGAGATGAAGGGACTGAAAGAAGAGGTCGACAGACTCAAGGGCCGTCTGGAAGCCCACGCTTTCGTCAGGTATCCCACCGGAAGGCACAAAGGGGAAGAATGATCCGATTTGTCTTTTAAAATGCGAACTGCTCGTATTTATATAGATTTATATAGAGACTGTTCCTGTCTGCATGTTCACATTAATATGTTCACTTCAACAT
>CAJOFI010000142.1 GCA_905233595.1 uncultured Oscillospiraceae bacterium
AAAGCGGGCCGAAGAGTTTGCGCCCTGTTCCGTCAGCAAGGGAACGATCCGCCTGCCCCTCGAGGGGGGAGCTTCCGGCGGAGCTGATCGTGAAGCTCGCGAAGCGGTGCTATGCACAGTACGCGAAATGAGGAGGAGTCTGTATGCTCAACACCCTGAAAGCAAGATTTGAGAAGAACCCCCAGCGCCACCCGGACGTCTCCTGGCAGCAGGTGGAGGAGCGGCTGCTTGGAAACGAAAAAGCCCTCGCGAGCCTTCTGCGCATGGAGGAGAGCGGGGGAGAGCCGGACGTGATCGGCCTCGACGAATCCGGCGCGCTCCTCTTCTGCGACTGCGCGAGGGAGACGCCCGCCGGCCGCCGCAGCCTCTGCTATGACGACGAGGCGCTGAAAAAGCGCAAGAGCAATCCGCCCTCCGCAAGCGCCGTCGCGCAGGCGGAGGCGATGGGCGTGCGCCTTCTGAGCGAGGCGGAGTATTACCGCCTGCAAAGCCTCGGCGAATTCGACCTCAAGACCTCGAGCTGGGTCGCCGCGCCCCCGGAGATTCGGCAGAAGGGCGGCGCGCTCTTCTGCGAAAAGCGCTACGGGCGCGTCTTCACCTTCCATAACGGCGCGGAGTCCTACTACTCCGTGCGCGGCTGGCGCGGCCTTCTGCGCGTATAGGGGGGTGGGCGCATGAATCTGACCATGGCTCTGGCGCTCTTTTCGCTGACGATTTTGGTCTATTGGGTCATCACCGAGCTCTTCACGATCCTCTTCCGCTTTACGGGGCTTCCGGATGAGCGGGCGCGCTTTCAGGTGATCTCGCTGCTGACCGGCTGCGGCTACACCACGAAGGAGAGCGAGATGCTCCTCTCCAACCGGCACCGGCGGCGCCTCGCGCGAATCACGATGCTCTTTGGCTACGTGTTCAACGTCACCATCGTCTCCGCGTTCATCAACGTCTTCCTCTCCCTCAAGCAGAGCCAGATCGAGCATTTCGCCATCGGCATCCTCATGCCGCTGCTCGCGGCGGCGATCATCTTCGTCTTCATGCGCGTCCCCCGCATCCGCGCCTGGGGCGACGGGCTGCTGCAACAGGTGGCGGATCGCATCATCGGGCGCACGGACAGCTTCAACACCGTGACCCTGCTCGACTACATCGGCTCAGACAGCATCGCCCTCGTGCAGCTCAACCACATCCCGGAGCAGTACCGGGGCGTCCCCCTGTCCGAGACCGGGCTGAAGGCCGAGACGGGGATCCTCGTCATGCTGGTGGAGAAGCCCGGCACCAAGACCATGCCCGCCGGGGCGTCCACGATCTTCGAGCCGGGGGACAAGCTCACCGTCTTCGGCGAGTACCAGACCATCTGCAAGGCCTTCCACGCAAAGGAACGCTTTGGCGAGGTTTGACGAACAGGAGAAATGCCATGTTCTTTTTCAGGCGTGAGGATATCAACGCCGCCGTCGCGGCCTGCCGCGCGGAGAAGGGCGCGCTGCTGCTCGACGTGCGGGAGCGCGAGGAGTATGCCGCGGGGCACATCCCAGGCGCGCTGAACCTGCCCCTCTCGCGCATCCGGGAGGCGGATTTTCCCGGGAGTACGGCGCTCTACGTCTGCTGCCTGCGCGGCAGCCGCAGCAAACAGGCCGTGGCGGCGCTCCGGCAGATGGGCTATGAAAAGGCCAAAAGCATCGGCGGGATTCTGCGCTACAAGGGCGAGCTGGAGAGATGAAAGCCGTCTTCCATCTGCCCGGGCTCTTTGAGTTTGTCGATTTTTACCGCGCCTTTCTGCCCCTGTACTACGGGCGGCGGGACTGGTTCTATGACTTCTGCGAGATCGGCTCGCTCTACGGCGCCCCGGCGGACTGTCTCTGGGGCGGCGGGCGCGTCGGCTTCGGGGAGGCGGGGGCGGAGGACGCGCTCGCGCTCACAAGGGACTTCGGGCTCTCCGCGCGCCTGACCTTCTCAAACTCCCTCCTGCGAAAGGAGCACCTCTCCGACGCAAGGTGCAACGCCCTTTGCAGGCGCTTTGAGCAGGGCGACGTACAAAACGGGGTGATCGTCGCGTCAGAGCTGCTGCTCGAGTATCTGCAAGAGCGCTTCCCCGGCTTCTATTTCGTCTCCTCCACCACGAAGGTGCTGACGGACTTTTCCGCGCTCGAGGCGGAGCTGGAGCGGCCGGAATTTCGCTTTGTGGTGCCGGATTTTCGCCTCAACCGGGAATTTGACCGCTTAAACGCCCTGCCGGACGCGAATAAGAGCAAGGTCGAATTCCTCTGCAACGAGTGCTGTTGGTTCGACTGCCCCGAGCGGAAGCGCTGCTACGAGGCCGTGAGCCGCAAAAATCTGGGGGAGGACGCGGAGCATATCTGCGCCTCGCCCACGGCCGAGCGGGGCTACCGCTTTTCCGACGCGATGCGAAACCCCGGCTTCATCGGCCTTGCGGATATCCGCGAGCGCTATCTGCCCATGGGCTTTACGCAGTTCAAGCTCGAGGGGCGCGGCCTCGGCAGCGCCGTGATCCTGGAAATGCTGCTGTACTATCTGACTAAGCCGGAGCACCGGCTCGAGGTGCGCGAGGAGCTGTATCTCGACAGCAGCCTCGATCTGTTTTAATTAAGAGGGCGAAGACCGTGAAAAGAGTGATTGTTATGCTGCTGTCCTGTCTGCTGCTCGCGGGCTGCGCGCCCGAAGCGCCGAAGGAGGCCTACCGGCAGATCAGCCAGGAGCAGGCGAGGGAGAGGATGGCGCAGGACGACGGGCACCTCATCGTGGACGTGCGGCGTTTGGACGAATACGAGAGCGGGCACATCCCCGGCGCGATCTGCATCCCCAACGAGAGCATCGGGGATACAAGACCGGAGGAGCTTACGCATCCCGACCAGCCCCTGCTCATCTACTGCCGCACGGGAAACCGCTCCAAGCAGGCGGCGGAGAAGCTGGCGCGGCTCGGCTATACGGCGGTGTATGAGTTCGGCGGCATCGTGGACTGGACGGGGGAGATCGTCACCGGGCAGAGCCTCCTGCTCAGCGTGGAATCGAACCCGACCACCGGCTATTCCTGGACGCTTGAGCAGGAGGGAGCCGCCTTCGACGCGCAGAGCGTCTACGTCGCCGCGCCGCAGAGCGCCCCGGTGAGCGGCGCGGGCGGGCGGCAGAGCTTCCTGCTCACGCCCAAAGCCCCCGGGGAGACGCTGCTGCGCTTCACCTACTCCCGCCCCTGGGAGAAAAATGAGAGCGACGC
>CAJOFI010000143.1 GCA_905233595.1 uncultured Oscillospiraceae bacterium
CGTCATGCCGCCGACGAAGATCGACTCCGTGAGCGAGCAGATCGGTGGGCTGATCGCCGAGCGCATCGGCGACGGCGCCTGCATCCAGCTCGGCATCGGCGCGATCCCCGACGCGGTGGGCGCGGCGCTGAAAATGAAGCACGACCTCGGCATCCACACCGAGCTCTTCACCGACTCCATGGTGGAGCTGATCGAATGCGGCGCGGTGAACAACAGCAAAAAGCAGCTCCACCGCTTTCAGAGCGTCGCCACCTTCGCCTACGGCTCCAAGCGCATCTACGATTACATCGACGATAACCCGGCCATCGCGCTGCTGCCCGTGGACTACGTGAATGATCCGAACGTGATCTGCCGGAACGACAACGTGGTCTCCATCAACGCCGCGCTCGAGGTCGATCTCTTCGGGCAGGTCTGCGCCGAGAGCGTCGGCACCCGGCACATATCCGGCACCGGCGGGCAGGTGGACTACGTGCGCGGCGCCTGCCAGTCGAAGGGCGGCAAGAGCTTCATCGCCTTCTCCTCCACCGCCAAGGGCGACACGATCAGCAAGATCAAATCCGCCCTGACCCCCGGCGCGGTCATCACGACGAGCAAGAACGACGTGGACTACGTCGTCACCGAGTACGGCGTGGCGCACCTGCGGGGCGAGCCGCTCTCGCGCCGCGCAAGCCAGCTCATCGCCATCGCCCATCCGAATTTCCGAGACGAGCTGCGCTTCGAGGCGAAAAAGCGCGGGATCCTGATCTGACGGCTCGCGGCGCCGAACCTGCTTTTTTCGAGCTTTCCCTATATAAACAATAACATGAAAACAGAAGCGGGGCAAGAGAGAACTGTATATCAGCGTCGCAATGTGGACTTTTGGGTGAAATGGGGTAGTTTTGAAAAGCGGTAAGGAACTGTGCAGAAATAAATTGTGCAAAGATGGCGTAGGATTTTTCGCCTGTAGCGAGGCGGAAAATCGCAGGAATACTTTGTGTATTTCAAGATTTTCGGAACAGTTCCTAAGGGCTGACTGATACGGGAACCGAAAAGCGGGTTTCGTTCTCCTCAAAACGCAGCGCGCAAAACGATAAGGGGATGTGATATTTCACATCCCCTTCGTTGTATCTTCTGAACGCTAATAGTACCGCCGGTCGTAGGCCTGGCGGATCGCCACGACGATGGCGAGGAGCCCGACCGCCACGAAGGCGAGGGCGAACATCCAGGTCTCCCGCAGGAAGTCCAGCCAGAAGTTCTCGGCGGGCTGCTGCGCGCTTTCCGTCTGGCTCGCCGTCTCCGCCGACGTCTCTGCCGGGGTCTCCGGCGCCGTCTCCGCCGGGGCCTCGGCCTGCGCTTCCGTTTGCGCGGGCTCTGCCGCCGTCCAGCTCAGGACTACCGGCGCGCTCGCGGTGTTCGTGGTGTTGAGGCCGTTATCCCGCTCGGCAAAGACGCAGAACGACATGCCCTCCGCCGCCTGCGGGGTAAAGCTCAGCTCCCCCGCCGCGCTATGCGCCAGGCCAAGGCAGCAGTAGCCCACATTCTCGCCCTCGCTGTTACGCGCAAGCACCGAGATCCAGGCGCCCATAGGCGCGTTGTCATACTGCAGGGTCACGCGCCCGTCGGCGTACTGCACCCCCGTCACGCTGAGGCTGAGGGAGCTGTCGATCACCGTGGGCTTCCACTCGCCGCTCGCCGAGGAAGGCATCGGGCCGTAGTCCCCGGTCGAAAGCACCCGATCCGCCGCCGCGAGGTACAAAAGCCCCTCGCCGCCGAGATTGGTCGCCGGGCGTCCGCCCCAGCTTCCCCAGACCTGATAGTCATGCACCTGGTTCTCCTCGATCACCAGCCCCGCGTAGTCCGCGTGCATCCCGTGGGGCGTGCGCAGCCAGTAGTAGGTGGTCTTGCCGTTTCCGATATAGGTCGCGCTCAGACCGGCGTCGCCGTCGTTCGGTCCGATGTAGTTCCCCAGCTCCACGACCGAGGGGTAGAAGACCTTCTCGTCCACCAGCTCCACCGCGCCCCAGTTGAGCCCGTACTGGGTCAGCTGACCCTCGCTCTTGCTGACGGCGGGGATCGCCGCCTGCTCGGCCTCGGTGAAGTTTTCTTTCAGCAGCTTCGCGCACCAGGCCTGACCGTCGCTGCCCTGCCAGACGGCCTTCGTCCAGCTATAGATCGTGCCCTGGTTGGTGAGCGTCTGCTCCGCGAGGAGGAACATGCCCTCCGTGTCGGCGTTGGTGGCGTCGGGATCAAGCACCAGCCAGCGCAGCGGCGCGCCCTGCCAGGTGCCGAGATACACGATATCGCCCTTCTGCACCCCCTCGCCGCTCTCGGCGTAAGCCGCCGTGCCCGCGCAGAGCAGCAGCGCCGCGAGGACGAGCAGAGATAAAACTTTCTTCATGTCGATGTACTCTCCTGTATGTTGTAAAGCGCGCCGCGACGGAGGCGTCCTCCGTCCCCGCTCCTCGCGCTCTTTTTATTTTCTGCGCCTGCGCGCTTTTCTCGGGCTGAGCGCCGCCGAAAGGATCAGCAGCAGCAGGCACACGGCGGCGCCGCCAAGCAGATAGAGCTGCACGTCCGTGAGCCCCTCGACGCCGAGCGTCTGCGCAAGGCCGGACTTCGCGCTCCCGCCGTAAGCCAGCGGGCGCGTCACCGTCTGGCCGCAGATGGAGCAGACGCCGGTCTCCTCCCCGGCCTGCTCGGCCGTGGCGGCGCGGGTCTCGTGCCAGACGTAGAGATGCTCCTCGCGTTCGCCGTTTTCGCCGTTATCCGCGTAGACGCGCCAGTGGGCGCTGCTGTCGGCGGAATAGGCGAAGCTGCGCTGCGCGGGGGCGGCGGGCGCCGCGCTCGCCATCGGCTCCGGCGTGATGACGGGCATCGGCTCCGGCGTCAGCGCCGGGGGAAGCGCCTCCTCCGGGGTGGGGCTCGGCGTCTCCAGCGGCACCGGCGTGATCTCCACCGCGGGCGTGGGGGTAGGGGCGCTCTTCACGGTGATCGTGGCGCGCGCGCTGTCGGTGTAGTTCAGATGCCCGGCGCTCCAGTGCCGGCAGAAGACCTTCCAGCCGTCCAGCTCCGCCGGGATGTTGTGGACGACGAGCTTCTCGCTGTCCTGCCCGGAGACCGTGACCGACGGCCACTTGCCCGCGGCGTCGTTGGCCTTGACGCTCTGCCTCCCGTCCGGGGACTCGAAGAACCACTCACGGCTCTCGGTATAGTTGCTCGAAACGACGAAGCTCGCCCAGCCGCCGACGTCAACCGTCTCGCCCGTGGGCTGCTTGAGCGCGGTGGGCGCCCAGACCTCCGCCGTGAAGGTCTTGCGCAGGGTGGCGGAAAGCCCGTCCTCCGAGACGCTGACCGTCACGCCGTCGCCGTTGTTGTTGACGTAGCCGGGCACGTTGCTCGCGAAGACCAGCCCGGGATTTGCCGCGTAGCTCACGTTCAGCGTGTAGGAGCCGGTGCCGAAGACGTCGGTGACCGGGCTCCCGGCGGAGTCCGTCCAGAACGCGGAGGTAATGGTGCAATGCGTGGAGCTGGTGGTGACGTTCACCAGCGAAAGCTCCATCATCGCCACCGGGGGATAGTTCAGCGAGCAGAGCACGCGGTCGATCACGCCGCCCTCCGCCGAAGCCCGCGCCGGGGCAAGGCACAGCGCCGAAAGCACGAAACAAGCTGAGAGAATCACCGAAAGCAGCCGCCTTTTCTCTGTACGCATACTCTCCGCCTCCCGATTGGTTAAAAATTCATACATGGATTATATGCCCATTCGCCTCCACGGTCAAGCATTTTTCACAGTTTTTCGCGCCCGTTTTACTTGAAATTCCCCAAGAGCCTGCTTGAAATTCCCCGGGAGCCTGTTATAATGTTTTTTATTAAATTAGGGAGTGGAAGCAATGAGAACCTTCCTTGCGGGACAATGCGATATCGCGGTGATCGGCGCGGGGCACGCGGGCATCGAGGCGGCGCTCGCGGCGGCGCGGCTGGGGCTCGAGACGCTGTGCTTCACCGTGAACCTCGACAGCGTGGGCAACATGCCCTGCAATCCCGCCATCGGCGGCACGGGCAAGGGGCACCTGGTTCGGGAGCTGGACGCCCTCGGCGGCGAGATGGCGCGGGCGGCGGACGAGGCCTGCATCCAGTACCGGATGCTCAAC
>CAJOFI010000144.1 GCA_905233595.1 uncultured Oscillospiraceae bacterium
GGTGTAGGCGGGGTTCGCGACGGTCACGGTCACGCATACCGCTTCGCTGTCGTTATGGTTTTCATCGCCCACGGCCTTGTACCAGACGTAGTAGGTTCCGGCGTCGGTGGCGGTGGGGATGGATGCGGTATAAGGTTGTGTGGCTTCAGTCGCGGTGCCGAGGGCGTACTGCATTTCACCGCCTGTGGCTTCGCCCGCCGTCACGAGCGCCTGCGCCTGTCCGTTATAGGTCGGGCTGTTCACCGCAGGGGCGGTCACAACGCTTGCGGGCAACTTGAATTCAGCGAGCAGTCTGGTCAAACCGGACAGGTCTGCGCTGTTGTAGGTGACCGAGCCGTCGCCGTTTTCCTTCCCGCCGGTCAGATCGGCAAACTCGGAGCCATCTATCGTTCCCTTTGAAACCATCCCCGCGCCAAGGGTCAGGCTGATGTCGTCGGAGGCGAGCTTCGCATTGTTGCCCTTCTCAACGGTCAGCTTGCCGCCGTGTACGCGAATGTCACCGCTGACGGTGGAGGCGGTGTCCTGCAAGTTCTGAGAGGCGAATTCGGAATAATTGCTCAGAGCGGTGACGTTCTGGTTGCCCTTGACGATCACTTCCGACTTATCGCCGCCCTCCTCGGTATAGATGTCAAGCGTGCTTCCGATGTGGTAGATGCCCGCATAGACCGTCAACGTGGTGTCCTTGCAAAGCACGAGCTTCACGTTGCCCATGTAAACCAGTGCGCCGATCTCGACGTTCCCTCTGGCCACATAGGTATGTCCGTCCTTGAGAAGCGTAATGCCGTTGGAGTTGCTCTCGAGGGGGAGATACTGGTCTGTGGTGACCAGCGTGACCAGATAGTTATTCCCCACCTTGGAGACGCTTTCAACGTATGTCACGGAAGGCTCCCGGCCATGAATCGTGAATACCTTGCTGATGGTCTGACCGCCAACGGTTACGGATGCCGTGTAGCTGCCCACGTCCGTGGCGGTGGTCACGACCTCGTCGTTCTGATCCTTGACGCTGATCTCCCCTACCGTGACCTCGTCCGGGAAGCCGCTGCTCTTCTGAACCGATGCCGACAGGCTGACCTCATCGCCGTCATAGGTCTTGTCCTCGGGCAGATCACACAGCTCCGCCGTGTAGGTGTTCTCGTCCGGCGTGTTGTCCTTCACGGTCGCTGTCGCGCCGTCCGCCGTGACGGTATAGGTGATCTCCTTAAAGGTTGCCGATACGGTGACATCGGAGGCGGGCATGGTGAACTTGTTGTCCGTCAGGGTCACATCCTGCTCGTCTCCATCTTTGACCGTTACGCTCTCGGTGAAATAGCCCTTATCCGGCGTTACCGTCAGCGTGATTTCGTCCCCGATGTGTGCGCCGGTGGTCTTGTCCGGGTTCACCGTGCCATTGGTCATGTCGGAGACGCTCACCTTGTAGTCGATGGGGGTAAAGTTACCGGTCACGGTGACAGGGTATTCGGGCATGGTAAACGCGCCGTTGTTCACCGAAACCGTCGTGGCGCTGTCCCCGGTCTTTGTCACGCTGTAGGAAGCGAAGGTATAGCCCGCCGCCGGGGTGTTGCCCAGCGTGATGGTATCGCTGTAATCAGCGGTCGTGACGGCGGTGTCGTCCTTTTTCACCGTCACCGTTCCGCCCGTGGCTTCCGCGACCGTGATGGCGGAGTTGACAATCTTAAAGGTGGCGCTGACCGTGACGTTGGCCTCGGGCATGACGAAGCTGCCGCCGTCCACGCTGACTTCGCTTGCGCTGACGCCGCTGCCCGTCTCCGGAGTGACCGTGAGGGCATCCAGCTCATAGCCCGTATTCGGGGTAATGGTGGGCGAGACCGTCGCGCCAACCGTCGCGCTGACCGCGCCGCTGACGCTGCCGTTTGTCAGCCCTGTGGCATAGCTGATGCTGTTATTGCCATAAGCGACCGATACCGTCGCGGTTTGGCTGTCCGCACCCGTCAGGGTAATGCTTGCCCGATGGATACCGGCCGCAGTTGGGGGCGTTTCCGTTTCGGTGCTCCAGGAAGTGCCGCTCTTGGACTGATACTTCACTTTTGCCGCGCCCTGAATCTTATCCGCATCCGTGATCGCCGCCGCGCCGCCGTCCGTCGCGGGGGCGGCGATGGTCAGCGTGGCCTGTTTGTTCGTCAGCGGGCAGCCGTCCACCGAGCACGTCGCCGTGATGGTCGTGCCGCTGGCGGTGTAGGTGAAGCTGTGGGTGTGGGGCGGCTTCACTGTAAATGTCTTAGCCGTAGCATCGAATATCACCTTGCTCAAATCAAGCTTTAAAGCGGGACGGACACCATACTTACTGCTCACACCCCAATCTTGCCCGTAGACAGTGCCTAGACCGCAGCCCACGCAAGGAGCATACTTCTCAACCTTGCCGGTCGCGCAAAGCCACCAATAGCTAGTGTCTGCGTTAGGATTAGTGCATTTTCTTAGATCAACGCTCAAAACATTCGCCTGGGCAGGTGTCAGCAGAAACGCCCCTCCGTTAACTAGTTTCTTTGCATCTGCTGTGATATTATTCGTATACCAGTTGTTTACAAAAGTCTCAACCGTAGAACCACTGTATACATTTGTGCTCCCACTCGAATCATACGCTGATGTGCCAACACATTCCTTTGAAAGCAGCGTCACTGTACTATTGTCGTAATCAGTCAGATACCAATCCTTGCTGTCGAAGCTTACTACCGTCGTGGTATTTTTAAGGCTTGCATAAGGATCAGCCGCATACGCCGTCAGCCCCATCCCCGGCATCAGTCCAAGAACCAGCGCCAGCGCGAGCAAAACGCCCAGCAGCTTTCTTCCTGTTCTCTGTTTCATCCATCGTTCCTCCTCGTATTGATTTCTTATATGATAAAAACCGCCGAAGCTGACAGGATATACTAACCCCGTCAAATCCGACGGTTATCCATCACGAATGTAGTATTCCGTTTCAAGCGCCCCGCAAGACGCAAAAAGGGCGCAGTTAGCCTGCTCTGCTCTGCTCTGCTCTGCTCTGCTCTGCTCTAAGGAGCGTATTTCTATTCCGCATGGCTGTCAAGCCCTTTCCCCGCGCTTACAATGACCGTATTATACACCGCAATCCGCACCGGCGCAAGCCTTTTTTCGTCAACAGCACGACAAACGCATGAATGGAGAAACTGTAAACAACACGTCTTGCCTCCCCCTATGGGGGAGGTGGCATTTGCCGATCTCCCGCGAGGCAAATGACCCCTCTCAGTCTCGCTCGCAAGCTCGCTCGACAGCTCCCCCAAAGGGGGAGCCAAGAGGGCTGGGTGCGTATCTGCATAAGCCGGGTGCGCCAACGCAGCGCCGATCCATGCTCGGCGGGGGGCTTCCGTTACCGCGCGTTGTACTTCTCGATCGCGTGGGCGAGGATCTCCATGGCGCGCTCGATGTCGGCGCAGTTGATGGTGTAGGCCATGCGCACCTCGTTCCTGCCCTTGCCGGGGGTGCCGTAGAAGGGCTCGCCGCAGGCGAAGAGCACGGTGTCGCCGTTGTCGTCAAACTCATTCAAGAGCCAGTGCTGGAAGGTGTCGGCGTTGTCGATGGGCAGGGCGGCCATGACGTAGAACGCGCCCTTCGGCTCCTCGCAGATGACGCCGGGGATCTTCCTGAGGCAGCGCATGAGCGTGTCGCGCCGGCGCTTGTACTCCTCGCGCACCTCGTCGAAGTAGCTCGGGTCGAGGCGGTAGAGCGCGGCGGAGGCCACCTGATCCACCGTCGCCGAACAGAGGCGGCACTGGCACCACTTCATCGCCTGCTGCATGAAGTCATGGTTGCGGGAGATGAGCATGCCGACGCGCGCGCCGCAGGCGGAAAAGCGCTTGGAGACCGAGTCGATGACGACGACGTTCTGCTCGTAGCCCTCAAACTGCAACGCGCTCATGAGCGGCTCGCCGCCGTAGACGAACTCGCGGTACACCTCGTCGCAGATGATGAGCAGGTCGTGCTCCTTCGCGATATCGAGCATGAGCCTGAGCTCCTCCGGCGTGAGCACCGCGCCGGTGGGGTTGCCGGGGTTGGTGATCATGATGGCGCGCGTATGCTCGTTGATGCAGGCCTCCACCCGCTCGCGCACGGCGTAGCGGTAGCCCTCCTCGGGGCTCGTGGGGATGGGGTGGATGCTCGCCCCCGCGAGGGTCACGGAGGTGTGGTAGTTCGGGTAGAAGGGCTCGGGGATCACGATCTCGTCCCCGTCGTCCAAAATCGCCGCCATCGTCATCTGCAGCGCCTCGCTGCCGCCGGTGGTGGCGAAGACCTCGCCCTTGTGAAGCGCGACCCCGATGCGGGCGTAGTAATCGCGCACCGCGTCCAGGAGCTCCCCCACGCCGGGCGAGGGGGCGTAGGACAGCACGGGCTGGGCGAAATTCTTCAGCGCGTCATAATACGCCTGGGGCGTGATGATGTCCGGCTGGCCGATGTTCAGATGATAGATCTTCAAGCCGCGCTCGACCGCCTTCGCGGCCTCGCCGTTGAACGCCCGCATGGGCGACAGGCCGCAGCGTTCCATTTTCGATGAGTACTTCATGGTTCGACCTCCTTCTTGTATTCTTATATTCTACTATACATCCCCGCGCCGCGCAAGTGCGTTTTTTGCGTCCGCGCCCTTGCCGCGGGGGCGCAAATTTGTTATGATACAGAAAAACGAACGAAGGGGCGAGACGATGCTTCGATTGATGATCGGAAAGGCGGGCACGGGCAAGACCGCCGCCGTGATCGCGGAGATCCGCGAGGCGGTGGAGGCAGGGCGCGGGGGCGGCATGCTCCTCGTGCCGGAGCAGTACAGCCACGAGGCCGAGCGGGAGCTCTGCCGCGCCTGCGGGGACAGGCTCTCGCTGTACGCGGAGGTGTTCAGCTTCACGGGGCTTGCGCGGCGCGTTTTGCAGCAGCAGGGCGGCGCGGCGGTACAGTGGCTCGACAAGGGCGGGCGGCTTCTGTGCATGCAGCTCGCGCTCGGGCAGATCGCCTCCCGTCTGCGCATCTACGGTAAGAGCAAAGAAAACAGATAACAATGTAATAATGTAGCGGTTCATAAGCCTGTATGCAAGATTATCACTCGACAACGGAAATGCGCATCTCGATGTCATCAAGGGGTCTGTCGCCGCGTCCTGTAGCTGAGCTCTGTATCATTTCCACCACATACGGTGCTGGCCGAGAAGCTCGCAAGCTCCCCGCTGGGGCCGGAGAACCGCGTGTACGTGGACGGCTTCATCGACTTTACGCGCCAGGAGCAGGAGGTGCTGACGGCGCTTCTGCGAAAGGGCGTGCAGCTCACGGTCTGCATGACGGTGGACAGCCTTGAGAGCGAGAGCGAGGTCTTCGCCCTCTCGCGCGTCTCCTGCCGCCGCCTGCTGGACGCGGCGAAGGCGCTCGGCGTGCCCACGCAGACGCTGACGTTCAGCGGCGCCTCCAAGCCCGACGCGCTGCGCTTTTTCAGCGACCGGGTCTTCTCCTTCTCCCGCGAGCGCTGGGAGGGGGAAGCGCCCCCGCTCCGCCTCAGCGCCGCCGAGAGCATGAGCGCCGAGTGCGAACGCGCCGCCGCACGCGTGCTGGAGCTGGTGCGCGAGGGCGGCTGCCGCTGGCGGGACATCGCCATCGCCGTGCGCGGCTTCGAGGACTACCGCGGCACGCTCGAGAGCGTGTTCCGGCACTACGGCATCCCGCTCTTCACCGCGCGGCGCAGCGAGCTGCTGCAAAAGCCGCTGCCCGCGCTGCTCTCGCTCGCCTACGAGATCCTCGAGGGCGGCTGGGAGGTGGACGACGTGCTCAGCTATCTGCGCACGGGGCTCTGCGGGCTGAGCGCGGAGGAGAGCGACCTGCTGGGCGACTACGTCTACAAGTGGCAGCTTCGCGCCGCCGCCTGGGAGCGGGAGGGCGACTGGCGCCAGCACCCGGAGGGCTACGGCAAGCCCTACGACGCGGAAGCGGAGGCGACGCTGCGGCGCGTAAACGCCCTGCGGCGCAAGGTGGCAGAGCCGCTGCAAAAGCTCAGGGCGCGCGGCCTTGCCGCCGAGACCGCCGAGGCGCAGGCGGCGGCGCTCGCGGAATATTTGGAGGAGCTGCGTCTTCCCGCGCAGCTTGATAAGCGCGCGTCTCTGCTGGAGGCGAACGGGCAGCAGGCGCTCGCGCAGGAGTACCGCCAGCTCTGGGAGCTCACGGTCTCGGCGCTCGAGCAGGCCGCCGCCATCCTCGGCGGGAGCGCGATGGATATGGGCGACTTCGGGCGGCTCTTCTTGCGGATGCTGAGCCAGTACGACGTCGGGCTCATCCCCGTGGCGCTCGACCGCGTCTCGGCGGGCGACTTTGACCGCATGCGCCGCCGCACGATCCGGCACCTGCTCGTGCTC
>CAJOFI010000145.1:0-1566 GCA_905233595.1 uncultured Oscillospiraceae bacterium
CTTCCCGCTGGAATACGGCGGCCAGCGCACCCCCTCCTCCCAGTGGACGGTGACCGGTTCCGGGGCGCTGCTGCTGGGCAGGACGGGCAGACTGCGCGTAAAGCTCGTGACGCCGGGGCGCATCGTGGACGCGGGCGTGAGCGACGTGAACAACATGGGCGCGGCCATGACCCCGGCGGCCTACGACACCCTGCGCGCCCATTTCGCCGACACCGGGCGCAGCCCCGGGGACTATGACGCGATCTTCACCGGCGACCTCGGCGCGCTGGGGCACGACCTGCTGGAGACGCTCTTTGCCGCCGACGGCGTCTCCCTCGGCAAGCACTACGCGGACTGCGGCGTGCTGATCTTTGACGCGCAGGCGCAGAAGGTGAACGCGGGCGGCTCCGGCTGCGGGTGCAGCGCGTCGGTGCTTTGCGGGCACATCCTGCCCGAGATGGAGCGCGGGCGCTGGCGGCGGGTGCTCTTCGCGGCGACGGGGGCGCTCATGTCCCCCACCAGCGCCATGCAGAAGGAGAGCATCCCCGGCATCTGCCACGCCGTCGTGATCGAGAGGGAGGCCTGAGACATGGACGTTTTTCTCACTTATCTCAAATGCTTCGCTGTGGGCGGGCTCTTCTGCGTCGTCGGTCAGCTTCTGATCGACTACACCAGGCTCACCCCCGCCCGCATCCTCACGCTCTTCGTCGTCAGCGGCGTGGTGCTGGGCGCACTGGGTCTCTACCAGCCGCTGGTGGACTGGGCAGGCGCCGGGGCGACGGTGCCGCTCACAGGCTTCGGCAATACGCTTGCAAAGGGCGTGAAGAAGGCGGTCGCGGAGTCCGGTCTGCTCGGCGCCTTCACCGGCGGCCTCACCGCCTCTGCGGGCGGCATCTGCGCCGCCGTCCTCTTCGCCCTCCTGGCAGCGCTCGTCAGCAAGCCGAAGGACAAGAATTAGCTTTCAGTTTTCAGTTTTCAGTTGTAAATGTTCAGTCCTTTGCAAAAAAGAACAAGCATGCGTGTCCTTCCCCCAGCGGGGGAAGGTGCCCCAGTGCGCGACGCGAAGCTATTCCTTTAGGGAAGCGCTGATTAAATCCGGCGAGAGCGGATGCCGAGCAAATTTTCGTCGGTTCAAGGCGCAAAAGTGCAGGAATACTTTGTGTATTTCAAACTTTTGCAACGCAGAGCCGGCGGAAATTTGCCGGTAGACGCCGGAGCTGGATTAATCAGCGCTTCCTTAGGCCACACCGGGGCGGATGAGGGAGAGGCTTTCCTGTTTTTCCGCTGCATCGTGCAAGGCGGAAGCTTCTCCCCCCGCTTCGTGACAGCTCGCCTCGCTCGTCTTTTGCCGGGGGAAGGCACAATGCTAAGACTGAATAGTATCTGTTTCTGAAAGCCTACCACGACAAAAATCCCCGATGAATATGCAAGTTCTGCATATTCATCGGGGAAATGCTTTTTCTTTCATGACTCCGTAGGCGCCGGACGGAAGCCTCTCCTCTCTATCCGCGCACCGTTTAAGTCGCGTCTGAAAACTGAAAACTGAAGTCTGAAATCTAATTGAGGAGGGCGGCGGCGGCGGAGCCG
>CAJOFI010000145.1:1668-9070 GCA_905233595.1 uncultured Oscillospiraceae bacterium
GGCGGGCTTGCCGCCGTTGCTGCCCGCGCCGGTCAGCAGCAGAATCGCGGCGAGGTTCGTGCACATGCAGCGGGCGGAGCGCTCGAACATGGCGCGGCAGATCGCCTCCACGAAGGCTTCGTCCTCCGCGGTCTCGCAGATCTGCTCGAGCCGTTCGCCGCTGGCCCAGGCGTCGATGACCGCCGAGTCGATCCAACCCATGGCGCGCACGCGCTCAGAAGCCTGCGGGGACAAAAGCCCCTCGTCCGCCGCCGCGCGCAGCATCGTGTGGCACAGCTCGCCCAGGTACACGCCCGCAGTCAGCTTCTCAAAATGCTTCTGGCCGGGGTTGTGGCTGTTCTCGTCGAGTATGCGGTCAAAGTCGCCGCCCCGGATGCCGTCGTACATACCGGACTCCAGGTTCACGATCATGCTGCGGTCGGAGTCCAGCCCCAGCTTGCCGATGCGCCTTGCGGGCAGGGAGCAGCAGGTGTTCGTGCCCGTGCCGCTGACCTGGCCGATGAAGCCGCTGTAATCGCTGCGCCGCACGGCGGCAAGCCCGCCCAGAAGCACCGCGACGGTGTCGTTCAAAATCACGACCTTGGTGCCAAACACGCCCCGGCGCTCCAGCTCAGCCTTCAGCGAGGCCGCCACCAGCTGCCCCTCGCAGCCGGTGATGACCACTTCCTTGTCGATGCGCTGCACCCTGCCGTCGATCTCGGGCGTGATGTCCGCCGAGAAGGAGAAGCAGAAGCCCACCTTATGCGTCTTATCCATCAGGGAGATGATGGCGTTTGCGGTGAAGGAGATGAACTCCTCCCAGGTGGCGGGGCGGTCGATGCCGGGCATTTTCCACTTGCTCAGCCCCTCCACCTTGTAGCCGGAATCGTCAAAGGTGATGAGCGCCTTGCGGAAGTTGGTGCCGCCCGCGTCGATGACCACCACGGGCTGGTTCCGGGGGATCGCCCCGTCGTCGCTCAGATAGGTGGGGATCATGGGCAGAGAGCCGCCCTCACCGGCGAGGCCGCGCTCCATCTCGTCCTTCATCTTCCAGGCGTCGCGCGCAGGCTCCACCTTTTCCGGCTCCATGCCGTGCCGTTTCAGAAATTCTGCTGCCGTGCTCATAACGCTCTTTCAGCGGGCGGCAAACGCCGCCCGCTTTCCTTTCTGTCTTATATCGTATGGGTATTTTTACTTTTCCCTGGCTGCCTCGACAACGCCGGAGGCGAGCCCGGCGAGACCCTGGATCTCGCTGGGGATGATGATCTTTGTGGCCTGGCCATTGGCGGCGGCGGCGAAGGACTCGAGCGCCTTGATGCGGATCACCGCGTCGGTGGGCGCGGCCTCGTTGATGAGACGGATGCCCTCGGCGGTGGCGGTCTGCACCTTCAGGATGGCCTCGGCCTGACCTTCGGCCTCGAGGATCTGCTGCTGCTTCTTCGCGTCGGCGCGCAGGATCGCGGACTCCTTCTCGCCCTCGGCCTCAAGGATCGCGGCGCGCTTCTCGCCCTCGGCGCGCAGGATCGCCTCACGGCGCTCACGCTCGGCCTTCATCTGCTTCTCCATCGCGTTCTGGATCTCCTTGGGAGGCAGGATGTTCTTGAGCTCGACGCGGTTGACCTTGATGCCCCAGGGATCGGTGGCCTCGTCAAGGATGGCGCGCATCTTGGTGTTGATGATGTCGCGGCTGGTCAGGCACTGGTCAAGCTCCAGGTCGCCGATGATGTTACGCAGCGTGGTCGCGGCCAGGTTCTCGATGGCGACCATGGGCTGCTCGATGCCGTAGGTGTAGAGCTTGGGGTCGGTGATCTGGAAGTAGACCACGGTGTCGATCTGCATGGTGACGTTGTCCTTGGTGATCACGGGCTGGGGCGGGAAGTCCGCCACCTGCTCCTTGAGCGTGACGACCTTGGCGATTCTCTCGATGAAGGGGATCTTGAAGTGCATGCCGACGTTCCAGGTCTCCTTGTAAGCGCCGAGACGCTCGATGACGTAGGCCTTCGCCTGCTGGACGACGCGGATGTTGCGGATCAGGATCACAACGATCAGAAGGATCAATGCGGCAATGACAATGGGCATAACGATTACTCCTTTACATATTATTCTGAATTTCAGTTTACTTCTTGCGGACAATGAGCTTGACGCCCTCGATGCGCAGGATGCTCAGCACCTCGCCGACCTCGGCGCACTGCCCCTCCTGCTCCATGCGGGCGGTCCAGGTTTTGCCGGCGACGGCGGCGGCGCCGGTGCCGCGCAGGGCATTGGTGGGCTTTACGCGACTGTTGACGTACTTCTTCACGAGCGGCCTCGTGAGCGCGAGCGAGGCGACGGACACCACGATAAACCACAGCAGTTGCAGCCACAGCGGGGCATGCAGCGCCGCGGCCAGCAGCGCCGCCAGCGCGCCCAGGGCAAACCAGATGGAGATCAGCCCCGGCACCAGCCCTTCCACCACCAGCAGCACGATCATGGCGATCAGCCACACCAGCGCCATATTCACGTTTTCAAGCATGGGGAACACTCCTTTCCGACAGAAACAGTCTGTCCGTCCTTATTATAGTATGTACATGGCGTTTTCGCAAGAGCTTTTGACAGGGGAAAGAAAATTTTGCTCTTTCACACTTTAGTTCTTTACATTTCTGTCGCGCTGATGTAAGATAGGGTAAAATCGAAAACAAATCTTAACGGGAGGTTTTCATGAACAAGCTCAACCGCAAGCCCCGCAACGACCGGATGTATGAGGCGATCCTCTCCCTCACCTCCGTGGAGGAGTGCAAGAAGTTTCTGGACGATCTGTGCTCCATCTCGGAGCTGATGGCGATGGAGCAGCGCTTTCAGGTGGCGGCCTGCCTCAACGACGGGATGATCTACAACGACATCCTCGCGGAGACCGGCGCCTCGAGCGCGACCATCAGCCGCGTCAACCGCTCCCTGCAATACGGCAGCGGCGGCTACGAGATTGCCTTCTCGCGGCTCAAGGAGATGGGCAAATGAGCGCTTACGGGGCGCTTTCAGCCTGGTACGACACGCTCACGGGCGACGTGCCCTATTCGCGGTTCGCGGATCTATACGAGGCGGAGTTTGCCCGCGACGGCGGCGAATTCCGTCTCCTTTTAGACCTCTGCTGCGGCACCGGGACGCTCACGGCGGAGATGGCGCGGCGCGGCTACGAGCTCATCGGGGTGGACGCCTCGACCGACATGCTGATGCAGGCGTGCGAAAAGTGCGGCGCTCTGCCCGTCCCTCCGCTGCTGCTCTGCCAGGACGCGAAGGACATTGACCTCTACGGCACGGTGGACGCGGCATACTGTTCTCTCGACGGCTTCAATTATATCGCCCCCTCTTCTCTGCGCACGGTGTTTTCCCGCCTGCGGTACTTCATCCGCCCCGGCGGCCTTCTCTTGTTTGACGTACATACGCCGGAATGGTTCCGCTCTCTGGACGGGGAAATTTTTGTCGATGAATCGGACGACGTGCTCTGCCTCTGGCGGGCGGATTTCGACGAGGCGGATAAAAAGATCATCTACGGCATGGATCTCTTCGAGCGGCAGGGGCGTCTCTGGAAGCGCAGCGGCGAGGAGCACGTGGAATACGCGCATGAGCTGAGCTGGCTCACGGATACGCTCACGCAGCTCGGCTATACCGGCGTGCGGCTGATCACCGACTGCCCGCAGAAGGACCGGGGGCGGGTATTTCTCTGCGCTGTACGATGAGAGGAAAGTGAAGAGTGAATAGTGAACCGTTATGGTGTTATTGGAATCGTCGCGGAGCGACACCTTCACTTTTCGCCATTCACTATTCACTGTTTCAGAAAGGATATTTTATGGATAAAATCATTCGCGCGACCGCCGCTGACGGCTTTATCAAGATGGCGGTCATCACCGCGCGGGACACGGTGGAGCGTGCCCGCGTGATCCACGGCTGCTCCCCGACCGCCTCGGCCGCGCTGGGCAGAACGCTCTGCGCCGCCTCCCTGCTGGGCGAGGCGATGAAGGAGGAGAACGCCACGCTCACCATCCGCGTAAACGGCGGCGGCCCCATCGGGAGCGTCATCGCCGTGTCGGATTCCGAGGGCTTCGTGCGCGGCACGGTGGGCGACCCGACGGTCGATCCGCCCCGTCGGCGCGACGGGAAGCTCAACGTCGGCGCGGCTGTCGGCGCGGACGGCATGCTCACCGTGAGCCGCGACATCGGCCTGCGCGAGCCCTACATCGGCTCGACCGAGCTGCGCTCCGGCGAGATCGCCGAGGACGTCACCGCCTATCTGCTGGAGAGCGAGCAGGTGCCCTCCGCCTGCGCCCTGGGCGTGCTGGTGGACACCGACAGGAGCATCAAGGCCGCCGGGGGCTTCATCGTGCAGCTCATGCCCGGGGCGGACGAGGCGCTGATCACAAAGCTTGAGGACAACATCTTCCTCATGGATCAGCTCACTACCATCCTCGACGAGGACGGCACCGACGCCATCTTCGCCCAGGTGCTCAAGGGGCTGGAATACCACCTCGTAGGCGAAGCGCCGGTGGGCTACCGCTGCTATTGCAGCCGGGAGCGCGTGGAGGACGCCCTGCGCTGCATCGAGCCGAGCGAGCTTGAGGAGATGATCGGCGCGGGCGAGACCGTGGGCATCTCCTGCGAGTTCTGCGACGCGCACTACGCCTTCTCCCCCGACGATCTGCGCGGTCTTCTGCGCAAAAACGAGAAAAATGAAAAAATTGAAAAATAGATATTGACAAAATCGTTTTTATCGGGTATTATAACAAAGCTGTCGCGGGAGCATAGCTCAGCTGGTTAGAGCACCTGCCTTACAAGCAGGGGGTCACTGGTTCGAGTCCAGTTGTTCCCACCATCTTCCAGAAAGCTTCCCTCTTGCACGGCAGCTTTGAATATGCCTCTGTAGCTCAGTAGGTAGAGCAGCGGACTGAAAATCCGCGTGTCGTTGGTTCAACTCCGACCGGAGGCACCACCCCGTTTCTTCAAACGGGGTCTACGCGGGCATAGCTCATCCGGTAGAGCGCCACCTTGCCAAGGTGGAGGTAGCGAGTTCGAGCCTCGTTGCCCGCTCCAAAACAGATTTGCGGGTTTCATCGCCCGCAAATCTTATATGGCGCCATAGCCAAGTGGTAAGGCAGCGGACTGCAAATCCGCGATTCCCCAGTTCAAGTCTGGGTGGCGCCTCCAATACGAAAGGACACGCGAAAGCGTGTCTTTTCGTATTGGAGCACAGTCCCGGCGCAAAACCGAAGACTGAAAACTGAAAAATAACTGTGCAGAAATAAATTGTGCAAAGATGGCGTAGGATTTTTCGCCTGTAGCGAGGCGGAAAATCGCAGGAATACTTTGTGTATTTCAAGATTTGACAGACTGAACAGTTACCCTTAATAAAACTTAACTTTTCTTTTTCCCGCAAATGTTGTATAATGTTTATATCGCAGATCAAAGGAGTTTATCCCATGAGAAATTCTGACCGGAACACAAGACCCGGGAGGCATGCCGCGCCCTCATCCGACAGGCCGACCCGAAAAGGCGCGCAGCAGGCGCCCGATCCGTACGTCGAGTACGGCTACGATGAGGCAGGCGGGCAATACGCCGAGCCCGTGTATGACGAAGCGCCCCGGCGGCGCACAGCCCCCGCCCGGAACGAAGCGCCCCGGCAGCCGGTTCGCAGAAAGCGGAAAAAGAAAAAGAAGCTCAACACGACGGCGCTGCTTCTGGTGCTGGTGGTGCTCTTCGGCGTGATCTTCGGATACAGCGCCTACCGCCTGTACAGCATCATGAGCGAGTACAGCGAATCGCGCGAGCGCTACAACTCGGTGGCCGACTCCGCCATGAGCACCGTCGCCCCCGTCTCCGCCGTGCCGACCACCGCGCCCTTTGCCGTCAACCCCGGCGAGGAGATCACCGCCTCCCCCGTCACGGAGAAGTCCCCCATCGACGTGAACTTCACGACGCTGCTCGAGCAGAGCCCCGACATCATCGGCTGGATCTACTGCGCGGACACCGTGATCAACTACCCGATGGTGCGCGGCAATGACAACGACTACTACCTCCACCGCTTCATCGACGGCAGCTACAACGGCGGCGGCACCCTGTTCATGGACTGCAAGTGCAGCCGGGATTTCAGCAGCGCCAACTCCATCGTCTACGGTCACAACATGAACGACGGCTCGATGTTTGCAAGCCTCAAGAAGTACCGCAATGACCCGGAGTATTACAGCAAGCACCCCACCTTCTACATCAACACCCCCACGCAGAACTATCGGGTGGACGTGTTCGCGGGCTTTGTCTGCGACGCGGACTCCGATACCTACACCATCAGCTTTGCCAGCGACACGGGCTTTGAGAGCTGGCTTTCGCGCATGGTCGCGCAGTCGGACTTCAAGACGGAGGTTTCCGTCGGCGCGGGCGATCACATCATCACCCTCTCCACCTGCTCCTACGAGTGGTACGACGCGCGCTACGTCGTGCTCGGCAAGCTCGTCCCCATCGGCTGAGCGGAAAGCGGTCTTAAGAATTCTTATGTTGCTTTCCCGTACAGTGACCACTATAATGGCATTGTAAGAAGTCGAAACGCATCGTTTCGACAGAATCCATTGATTTTTTGAGGTGAATGGAAATGAAAAAGAATTGGAAAAACGCGCTGAGCCTCCTGTTCGTCCTGATCTTCATGCTTCAGATCGCGGGCATGAGCGCAAGCGCCGACAACACCGGCGCGACGGCCGGGCTCGGTATCGAGGTCTACGTCCCTTATACCGACGAGTTCGGCAACGAGAGCAGCCAGAAGCTCGACGGCGAGACCGTTACGCTGCCCGAGGGGCTGAGCCTGGAGCTTCAGCTCGGCAGCAGCCCGATCGGCACCGACGCCGCGCTCACGCTGCAAAGCCTGATGGACAACGATCTTAAGATCACCCCGCCCGAGGGCTACTACATCTCCGAGCTCTACATCGCCCCCTACCCCTGCGACCCCTTCGCGCAGATCCTGCTCGAGGGTGAAGCGGCGGCCAGCGGCACCGCGATCACGCTCAAGAAGGAAAAGTTCGTTGACAATTACGGCAATTTTGACGACAGCCGCCTGACCACCACCGGCGAGAGCTACTCGCTCATCATCACGCTCGAGAAGCTCGAGGACGTGGAGACCGTCAGCGTCTTCTACGGCTGCGGCGACGTGGACGCCACCGTTCCCGAGGGAAGCTCCGCCCCCGCGGGCAGCAGCTTCAGCGCCCCCGCCCTCAGCGACACCGAGAGCGCGCACTTCACCGGCTGGCTCCTCCGCTACCGGAGCACCGGCGCCGAGCTCGAGGTCGCCGCGAACAGCAGCGTCCAGCCCTATGCCGACTGCGCCCTCATCGCCCAGTGGGAGACGATCGAGCAGCAGCAGGAGCCCGAGCAGCCCGCGCACGAGCATAGCTGGTACGAGCTCTCCAACACC